>CAIWLA010000088.1 GCA_903913345.1 uncultured Magnetococcales bacterium
ATTGACGAGGAGATGGCGGTGGCGGTGGCGGTGACCGAAGAAGAGGAAGAGGAGACCGTTGTGGTGACGGAAATGGTCAATCCGGCACCCAGAAATGTGGTGAATGACTTTCAGTCCCTGTTCCGGGATCTTTTGCCCATCGCCACCCGGAACAGGGAGGATGTCACGCGGAGCACAGACAAAAATCCAGACAAGCAGAAACCGGACAAACCGAAAAAAGGCAAGAAAAAATCACATGGAACCGAAAAATGATGGCATGGGAGTATAGACAATGAAATGGCTTGGTTCCCTCAAACTGCATGTGAAATTTATTGTCATGCTGTTGCTTCCTTTGTCTGGATTGATTCTGTTCGGAACATTGGGGGTATTGGAAAAACACCACATGATGGTGCAAATGGAGTCCATGCAGACTGTCTCAAAACTGGCTGTCTTGAGCAGTGCGTTGGTCCATGAGACGCAAAAGGAACGGGGAATGACGGCCGGTTTTCTGGGCAGCAAGGGGACAAAGTTTCGCAACGAGTTGCCCAAACAACGGGAAGAAACCGATCTTCGCGCCCGTGCGGTGCGTGACGATATCAGCCATTTTCATCTTGACGGTTTCGGGTCTGATCTGGCCAACGCCCTCAAACGGGCCACTGGCCATCTGGACAACCTGAAGGCCGTGCGCGGCGGAGTGGATGATTTTTCTCTTCCAGCCAAAGAGGCCATCGGTTATTATACGACCATGAATGCCGAATTTCTGGAGATGGTGGGCCTGCTGGCCAAACTCTCTGCCACGGTGGAGATGGCCTCCATCAGTACCGGATACGCCCATTTTTTGTTGGGCAAGGAACGAGTGGGTCTGGAGCGGGCCGTTTTGACCAACACCTTCGCTCAGGGTAAATTCGGGCCGGGAGTCTATGTCAACTTTGCCAAACTGGTCTCAGAGCAGTCCACCTATTTCAAGAGTTTTCGCGCTCTGGCACAACCCGATCAGGTCGCCTTTTTTGACCAAAAGATGCAGGCCCCCGAAATGGCGACTGTGGAACGGATGCGGGAAATGGCCTTCAACGCGGGTCCAGACGGGGCGTTGCACGAGGATCCAACCGTCTGGTTCGATACCATTACCACCAAGATCAACCGGTTGAAAGAGGTGGAAGATTACCTTTCCCAGAGTCTGGATGCCCGGACATCACAACTGGGGAACGAAGCCGGACAGGCCTTTTTGGGGTATCTCGGCGTGACCGTGGTGGTGGTTTTTCTGAGCCTGTTCCTGAGTGTATGGCTTGCCCGACAAATTGTCCGGCAGGTGGGCGGCGAACCGTTGGAGGTGATGGAGATTGCCAATCGCCTGGCCGATGGGGATCTGGACATTCGTTTTGACCCGTCCCGACCCGCAGTGGGTATTTATGGTGCGGTGCGTCACATGGTGGAAAATTTGCGTCAGACCGTGGGGGTGATCATTGAAGTGGGAACCCGTATCGTGGCCGAGAGTGCCTCGGTCAGCGAAGGTGCCCAAACGGTGGCCCAGGGGGCGACA
>CAIWLA010000089.1 GCA_903913345.1 uncultured Magnetococcales bacterium
CTTTTGTGCTGGACGACCGGGAGATCCTGATTCAGGTCAGTTTTGGCTGTGCGGATTTTCAGCCGGGGATGGATCTGGCGCAAATGCTGGAGACCACGGACCGGCTGGCGGCGGCCGCGCATGGCTGGAAAGAGCCGGGTCAGACCATGGCCCGGCGGGTACGGAGCTGCTAGGGGAGTTGGGGGCCGATGTCAGAGACCAGAAAAACCTTGGAACGCATTCGGGATCTGCTCAAAAAGGATCCGCCGGACCATCGGAACGCCCTGCGTCTGGCGAAGGATTTGTTCCTGCACGGGATCTGTGCCCAGGAGCAGGATGCCCTGCGGCAGGCGACCATTCTGCTCCTGGAGCGACTGGTTCTGCCCGCCCTCTCTGGCACCCAGGAGAGGCAGGCACGGGTTGGACGCCTAGTCCGCCAGATTCGCACGACCCACCTGTTCAACCAGTCCACCATTGAAGCGGAACTGCGCGAAATCGGCTCCTGGATGGCCGGTTTGCAGGCCGCGAGAATCCCGCCTGAACCGGAACCTTCGGTGCCCGCAGCGGTGGTGCAGGAGGCGTTGATCATCCTGGGCGGCAAAGCGGTGCAAGAGATTTTCCCCCCCAACAAGGCGTCGGACTGGCAGACCATGCCGACCCATTTGGGGGTCATCATTCATCAGGAACGCCGCTGGCGTGAGGATTGGCGGCGGGAACAGCTCTCATTGCAGGCCCTCCTGGCCAAAACCGCCCAGGAGTTGGCGGACGGTTTGCGTCTGATTGGTGCCGATACCGAGGATCTCCCCCTGCTGGTGGACCGTCTGCAGGGCGAAGAGCCGATGACCGATTGGGTCACCCTCCAGGAGACCCTCTTGCAGGCGATGCAGCGGTTTCGGGCGCGGGCGAACGCCATTCGCCAGCGGTTGCAGGAGTCCCAGGAGGCGGTGGAGCGGTCGCGTCAGTTGGTACGTCATGCCGACTGGGCGTTGATGGAGACGCGGGATGAGCGGTTGATGGATGTGTTTACCGGTCTGCCCAACCGGTTTGGTCTCCTGGCCCGTCTGGAGCAGGCCAAACAGGAGACGGACGAGGCGGGATTTGCGTTGGTTGTCATCCTTCTGGGCGAGTATCCTGAGATTGTGCGGGATCTGGGACGGGACCGGGTCAACCGTCTGATCGGGGCGATTGCCGGACGGATGGTCTCCCTGATGCAGCCGGGGGATTATTTGGCCCGTTTCAATGATGAGACCTTTGTCCTGCTGTGCCCCAAAAAGAGGGAACAGGAGGGGGTTTTGTTGGCAGAGCAGTGGCGTGACATCCTGGATCGCACCCGTTTTGAGTTGTCCGACGCCAGATTGACGGTACGGACCCATTATGGGGTGGCCTGTTATGAACGGGGTGACAACACCGAAAGATTGCTGGGTTTGGCCGCCATGGCCGCCCAGGAGGCGTTGGCGGAGGGGGGTACACGGGTTCAGACCGTCCCGTCCCGCCAGAAACCCGCCCCCCCGCCCTCCAAACGCCCCTTCGGACGGCGTGGGTAGCCCGAAAACCTTTTTGGCCTTGAGCATCGCTTCGGCCACCAGGGGGGATAATCCCCCCTGGACCCCCTGATTCCTTATAAAGAACGCTTAAAAAAGAAGTGTTTGTTGTCTTATGAGACGGATAATCCATGTTTGCTGCTTATAAAATCTTCTGGCACATTTTCCAACCCGCCAACCTGTTGATGGGCATGGTCCTCCTCGGAGCGGTCTTGAGTTGGGGCCGTGGCTGGCGGTGGGGGCGACGGTTGATCACCGTGGCGGCCATCGGCCTGCTGTTGATTGGCCCGGTGCCGCTGGTCGAATGGCTGGCCATGCAGCTGGAAAACCGCTTTCCCGCCGCCCGCCCTCTGCCGGATGAAATAACCGGCATTATCGTCCTCGGAGGCAGCCTGGACCCGGTGTTGAGTGCCAATCGGGAGACCGTGGTCATCGGAGGGGATGCGGAGCGTCTGACCGAGTTTATCCGTTTGGCCCTGCGCTATCCCCATGCCCGGTTGGTTTTTACCGGTGGCAGTGGCTCGGTCAGCCACCCGGAGTTGAAGGAGACCGCTGTGGCACAGCGACTGTTCACCGAAATGGGCCTCGACACCCACCGTATCCTGTTCGAGGATCAATCACGAACCACCTGGGAAAATGCCGCCGAATGTACCAGACGGCTCAACCCCAACCCGCAGGAAACCTGGTTGCTGGTCACCTCCGCCCTGCACATGCCACGGGCCGTTGCCTCTTTTCGCGCCTTTGGCTGGTCGGTTCTTCCCGTACCCACCTCTTACCACACCCACGCGGATTCCCCCCGATCGGAATGGGATTTTACCCGTTCCCTGCGCAGGCTCCAGAATACCAGCAATGAGATCCTGGGGCTGGTTGGTTATTATTGGCTGGGCCGCACCAGGGAGATCTTTCCCGGACCCAGTGCCCCCTTCCCGATCCCTTCCCAGGGGAAAAATATCATCGAGATAAAGGGACAATAACCCCCCTCTCCCGCCCGGCGGTGGTTCACACCGTCACCCGCACCACCACCTCCCCCAGCAACCGCACATGGCTCCGCAGGGAACGTTCCACCGCCTGGGCGATGGCATCGGCCACCTGAACGGACAATTGGGGATCGACGGCAATGGAGACATCGCTGTACACCTTGTGGCCCACCCAACGCGCCCGCACCGTGCGCACCGCCCGGACCCCGGCCACATGCAGCGGGGCGTGGGTGATCTCATCCAGAATCTCTGGATCGATGCCATCAATCAGACGCAACCAGACCGCCCAGGCGGCCTCTTTGACGATGAACAAAATGGCCACGGTGATGCCCATACCCACCAGTGGGTCCACCAGGGGATAACCCAACCCCGTGCCCAACACCCCGATCAGCACCGACAGGCTGGTAAAGCCATCCACACGGGAGTGTTGCCCGTCGGCAATCAGGGCGGCAGAACCGATCTCCTTCCCCACCCGGATGCGATAGATCGCCACCGCCTCGTTGCCGACAAACCCGATGATGGCTGCCGCCGCCACCCAGGCCAGATGCTGCATGGGTTCGGGATGGATCCATTTGAGAAAGGCCTCATAACCGGCCACACAGGCCGAGAAAAAGATCACCCCGACAATGACCACCCCCGCCACATCCTCGGTTTTGCCATAGCCATAGGTAAAACGGCGGTTGGCCCCCCGTTTGGCCAACGCAAAGGCAATCCACAAGGGAATACTGGTGGCGGCATCGGCAAAATTGTGGATGGTATCGGCCAGCAGGGCCACCGAACCGGAATAGATCACCACCAGCAGTTGCAACACCGCCGTCAGCCCCAAACCCACCAGCGAAATCTTGAGTGCCTGAATCCCCTTGTCGCTGGATTCCAGTGTGGAATCAATCTTTTCAGTCACATCATGGGAGTGGGCGAAGGTTCCCTTCAACCAGGCCAACAGACCCTCTCCATGATCATGGCCATGGCCATGGCCATGATCATGGTGGTCGGAGTCGTGATGATCGTGATGGTCGCCATGGTCGCCATGGTCGCCATGGGGGTGATCATGCCCAGCGTGGGCGGTCGCATCGGCCTCTTCTCCCCCATGGGCATGGTCATGCCCCTCTTCGGTAAAGAGTGTCACCAGTTCGTGGCGTTCCCCAGGCAACGCCAATTGCAGACGCACCAAAAATTCATGGGGTTCTGGAATATCCGTGGTGGATTCCAGGCAACCCTCCGCCGCCCGGAAAGCAAACCGCTGCCGGAGATCCCCGGCCCGCTCCGTCTCCAGGGTGACGGCCTCCGGGGCGGGGGGGGCGGTCGGTTGACCCGCCGCATCCCGAAAGAAGAGCTGAAACCGGGGGGGCACACCGGTTTCAAAAACCCCGACCTCAATGGCACCGGCGGCATAGGCCAGCAATGGACCGCCATGTTCTCCATGGTCCGGCAGGATGAAAGGGATGGACATGTTGGCTCCTTGATGGTTGTGTTTCTAAAGGTGGACAATCCCTGTTCAACTGCCCCCGTCCCCTGCCAGCCTGTTGAATATCAACTGAATGGCGGGGGACGGGTCAAAGACTCTTTAATTTTTCAAAACCTTGGGGGCTTCGCCCCCAAACCCCCACCGGGGGAGATAATCTCCCCCGGACCCCCATGATAATTTTAAAAGATCAGGATACAGGGGGGTGGAGGTAAAACGCATGATCCGCATTCCGTCAAAAATCACCAGCAGACTGGCCCCCATGTCGGCAAAGACCGCCATCCAAAGGGTGGCCATGCCGGCCAGGGCCAGGAGAAAGACAACCCCCTTGATGGCCAGGGCAAGGGTGATATTTTGCCGGAGAATGCGGTGGGTGGCGCGACTGAGACGGATGAATTCGGCCAGTTTGCGCAAATCATCATTCATCAAGGCCACGGCAGCGGTCTCCAGGGCGGTATCGGTGCCCGCCGTGCCCATGGCAAAGCCGATGGAGGCCCTGGCCAGGGCCGGGGCATCGTTGATGCCATCACCCACC
>CAIWLA010000090.1 GCA_903913345.1 uncultured Magnetococcales bacterium
CGCAGCCTCAAGGATGGTTGGCTGGACGGCAAAGGGGTTGCACCCCACCCACAGGGGTTGGACTGGTTTGCGGGTTGTTTCGAGAACCATTACCCGAATGATCTTTTCTTGCCCTGTCTCTATCCCACAGCGGAGGGGGGGGTTCAGGTTGAATGGACGCTGGGCGGGCATGAGGCATCGTTGGATGTCAATCTCGATACCCACCAAGGGGAATGGCACTGCCTGAACAGGGAGACCGAGGAGGATTTTTCTCACCTTCTCGATCTCAACTCGATGGAAGGTTGGAGATGGCTGGCGGGGCAAATCCGACAACGGGCAGAGACGCCAAAATGAACGATACAACCCTGTTGTTGCGCCAGATTCACCCCAGCTTTTGCCAAAATGGTCAGGTGAGCAGTCAAGCGTTCAGGCCTACCCCAAAGGATGAAAAGCAGCTATCGGTTTACGATGGTGACGTGATTGCCCCCCATCACGCATGGGCGCATTTTACCAGACGATCCAACTGCACTTCCGAAGGTGTGATGGGCATAACCGTGGCCGAGTGTGCTGCCCTGGACCTGCCCGCTTATCCCGACCCTGCGCCGTTTCCTGAACATGCCGTCATCGACTTTTCCGCCTGTTCGACAGGTCAAGTCGAAAAGAAAGCCAAGCTATTGCGGGCGAAAGCCACGGCACGGGATTGGCTTTATCGGGCAACCGTCAACCCGTGAAGAGGGGGAAAGCGGTGTGAAGAAAGTGGCCCTCCCCGCCATGCCCGGATAAAAGACAAGGAAAAAAAACCGCACCATGTCCACAGAATATCTCGTCATCGTCTTTATATATGGTCTGCTGGTAGGCAGTTTTCTCAACGTCTGCATCTATCGCCTGCCGTTGGAAAAGAGCATCATCCGCCCCCGCTCCGGGTGCCCGGCCTGCGGTGCCCTCCTGGCTTGGCATGACAATATTCCCCTCTTGAGCTGGCTGTGGTTGCGGGGGCGGTGTCGACGCTGTCAACAACCGATTGCCATCCTCTATCCATTGGTCGAACTGGCCGCCGGGCTGCTGGCCCTACAGGTGGTCCATCGCTTTGGCTTGACCACAACCAGCCTGCTCATCGCCCTGCTCGGATTCGCCTTCCTGGTGTTGATGGTCATTGATTTTTATCACTATATCTTGCCCGATGTGATCACCCTGCCCGGCATTGTCCTGGGGTTGGCGGTGGCCGGGTGGCCGCTGGGTGGGCCGCCATTGGCCACGTTGCACGATGCCTTGATCGGCCTGGCAGCGGGGGGCGGCGGTCTGTGGCTCTTTGCCTGGCTGTTTGAAAAAATAACCGGTCGGGTGGGGATGGGGATGGGCGATATCAAATTGTTGGGGCTGATCGGGGCCTGGCTGGGCTGGCAAAGCCTCCCCTTCACCCTCTTTGTGTCGGGTCTGGTGGGGTCGGTCGTGGGGATCACCTGGATGGTGGCGGCCGGTCGCAGCCGGTTGCAACCCATCCCCTTCGGTCCCTATCTGGTGACGGCGGCTTGGCTCTATCTTTTCTACGGGCAGGAACTCTATCGGTGGTATTTTTTCTGAACGATCCCTCTGCGAGCCAGACCGGTGACCTCTTTCTGGTGGCGGTGACCGGTTCCCTGGGGTGCGGCAAGAGCCGGGTCAGCCGGTGGCTGGCAGAACAGGGTGCCCATTGGCTGGATGCCGATCAGGACGCCCGATCCGTGCTGACGCCGGGCAGTGAAGGCTGGCAGGCCGTGTTGGACCATTTTGGACCGGAATTTCTGGCCGGGGATGGTCCTCTGTCGGAACGTCCGTTCGATCGGCGTCGTCTGGGGGAGATCATCTTTCGGGATGCAACGGCCCGCGCCGCCCTGGAGGCGATCATCCATCCCCGGATTTACCAGCGGCAGGCCCTGGCCCTGGCCCACTGGCAGCGGGCAACGCCAGTCGGGACCACCGCCCTGGTGGTGGCCGAAATTCCCCTTTTGTTTGAAACCGACAGTGCCAATCGGTTTGACCGGACGGTGGCGGTCCTCTGCGGGGCGGCCCAGGAGGCGCGTCTGCAAGGGCGCGCCGGACTCTCTCCCTCTCTGCGGCAGGCGGTCATCGCTCAACAACTGCCGGAGGAGACCAAGCAACGTCTGGCCCACTATACCCTCGACAACCGGGGTCCGTGGGAGGCCACCGAGTCTCTGTTGCGGGATCTGTGGCCGCTCATCCAACAGCAGGCCCGGTTGGGGGTTTCGGGCGTCGGGGGAGAGGCGCGACGGGCCTGGCCGCACCGTTGGCCGGAGAGTCGGACCTTGGCTTAGGACCGATGGGGGAAAAATTATTAAAAATTATGTTTGACATTTGCGGAGACGGCGTTTAACCTCGCTAACGGTTGGTATGTACTCCCCGGTGTTGTGGCTCTCCTCTGCCACTCCGGTTGCGAACGTCGCTGTTTTAGCAAAGTCTGTCTGTTGCTTGTATGTAATATCGGGTAACGCCATCCAGCGGACTCCCATCCCCCAGTCAAACAACAACGTTCCGACGTCTCGATCCAACGATTATCCAGCGGTCTCTTTGCGCCAGCCCGCGCGCTGGCGGTTTCCGCAGTTTGAATTTTTTTGGCACCCATAAGTCTGTTTTCCCTGCGTCTTTGTGGAATGCACGAATCGGCTGTCTGCCTGGATGGTGGGCCGTTGCCTGCGTTCGCCTGTGTCGTTCAACCCACTGAATCGATCGAATGCCCCATGAACTTAAAAGACCTGAAATCGGAAAGTGTTTCTGCATTGACTGCCCTGGCCGTTGAGAAAAAAATAGAGGGCATCAACGGCATGCGCCGGCAGGACTTGATCTATGCCCTCCTGAAGGCCGAGATCTCCAACAATGGCCAGATCTATGGCGAAGGGGTGCTGGAGGTGCTGCCGGACGGCTTCGGCTTTCTGCGCGCCCCGGACATGAACTATCTGCCCGGCCCGGACGATATTTATGTCTCCCCCTCGCAAATTCGCCGCTTCGCCCTGCGCACCGGCGATGTCATCGATGGCCAAATCCGCGCACCCAAGGAGAATGAACGCTATTTCGCCTTGTTGCGGGTGGAAAAGATCAATTTTGACGAACCCTTCAAATCGCGGGACAAAATTCTCTTCGACAACCTGACTCCCCTCTACCCGGATGAGCGGTTGATCATGGAGGTGGAAAATTGCCCGGAAGAGGATATCGGCACCCGGATCATCGACCTGATCTGCCCCATCGGCAAAGGCCAGCGCGGCCTGATCGTCGCCCAGCCCCGCACCGGCAAAACCATGCTGATGCAGAGCATTGCCCACTCCATCTCCAGCAACCATCCCGAAGTGATCTTGCAGGTCTTGCTGATCGACGAACGGCCGGAAGAGGTGACGGACATGCAGCGTTCGGTCCGGGGCGAGGTGATCTCCTCCACCTTCGACGAACCGGCCACCCGTCATGTGCAGGTGGCGGAGATGGTCCTGGAAAAGGCCAAACGTCTGGTGGAACACAAACGGGATGTGGTGATTCTCCTGGACTCCATCACCCGTCTGGCGCGGGCCTATAACACCGTGGCCCCGCCGTCTGGCAAGGTGTTGTCCGGCGGTATCGATGCCAACGCCCTCCAGCGGCCCAAACGGTTTTTTGGCGCGGCGCGGAATATTGAAGAGGGTGGTTCACTCACCATTATTGCC
>CAIWLA010000091.1 GCA_903913345.1 uncultured Magnetococcales bacterium
CGGCCGCCTGACGCAAATCCTCGATCCGGCCATTGGTGCAGGAGCCGATAAAGACGACATCCAGTGGAATCTCCTGAATGGCCGTACCGGGTTTCAAGCCCATATAGGACAAGGCCTTTTCCATCGATCCCCGCCGCACGGGATCGGTTTCTGCCGCCGGGTCCGGGACCGCGCCCTGCACCGACACCGTCATTTCCGGTGAGGTGCCCCAGGAGACCTGGGGGGTGATCTGTCCGGCCTCGAACCGGAGGGTCTTGTCGTAGACGGCACCGGGATCGGCCTGCAGTTGCCGCCACGCGACCACCGCCTGTTCCCAGTCGGCCCCTTTGGGTGCCAGGGGTCGATCGTGCAGGTAGGCGATGGTTTTGTCGTCCACGGCGACCAGTCCCGCGCGGGCACCGGCCTCGATGGCCATGTTGCAGAGGGTCATCCGCCCTTCCATGGAGAGATCCCGTATCACGGTTCCCGTCAACTCCATCACATAACCGGTACCCCCTGCGGTCCCTATCTGGCTGATGATATAGAGAATCACATCCTTGGCCGACACGCCGGGGAGCAAGGTGCCCTCCACCTGGATGTGCAGGGTTTTGGGTTTTTTCTGGGAGAGTGTCTGGGTGGCCAGGACATGTTCCACTTCGGAGGTTCCGATGCCGAAGGCCAGGGCGGCAAAGGCACCGTGGGTGGCGGTATGGGAATCGCCGCAGACCACGGTCAAGCCGGGGAGGATAAGCCCCTGTTCCGGTGCCATGACATGGATCACCCCCTGACGAATATCGCCCAGGCCAAACTGGCGGATACCGAAGGTGCGGCAATGGGCGTCCAGGGTTTCCACCTGCAAGCGGGCGATGGGATCGGTAATCCCCTGTTCCCGATTTTTGGTGGGCACGTTGTGGTCCGGCACGGCCACGGTGGCCTCCGGGCAGCGCACCGTTCGACCGGCCAGGCGCAACCCTTCAAAGGCCTGGGGGCTGGTCACTTCGTGGACCAGGTGGCGATCGATGTAGAGCAGACTGGTGCCATCCCCATCGGTACGGATGACATGGGTATCCCATATTTTTTCAAACAGATTTTGAGGTTTCATCGACCCATCCCTTGTAGCACGCTGGCCTGTTTTTCCTGCGGGCACCGGCACCGCCCCGCACTTCAGTCGCACTATACCCGCAATGAACCGGGACAGACAAGTATTTGCAGGGCAATGGCCGGGGCAATCGCATTTCAAACGGGGGTTGAAAACGAGATCATGATGAACAACATCGCAAAAACAGGGGCTGTTTCAGGTCTACCGCCCTATCTTGTCCCGGACCACCATCATCCGCCCATCGCCGTGGAGCAGGTCCGAGGGGGCGGTATTGCGGCGCAACGGGAGACGAAACAGCAATAACAGAGTCACCCCAAAGACCGCCAGAAAGACCTCCCCCAGGGTCATCAAAATGGGCTGCCAGGGAAGGGGGAGGATTTCAAAGTCATACCCAGGGGGCAGCAAATCCTGATAGTGGATAATGATGCTTTTGAAACCATCGTCCAGCAGCAGACGCAACAGGGGAATAAAGCCAAAGACCGCCACCCCTCCCCCCACCGAGGTCGCCAGAACCATCTGCCAGATCAACTTGGCATAAATGCCCATCCAGGTAAAACCCCGACTGAGCAGGATGCCATAATGGTGACGACGATGGCCGATCAAGGCACCCACCTGGGCCAGCAACAGGGCAGACAAAAAGAGGCCAAAGGTCAGCGCGTAGGCGGGGCACCATGGTGGAGAGCAGATCGCTCAGGAGATTGAAGCGGTTCAAGGCATCCTGATACATCGTCTGGATGCTCAAGGCATGGACATTGTCCGGGGTGCGCAGGGCCAACAACCCCTGAATCCCCCGACTCAAACGGGTCGGGTCCGGGACATAGACATGAATGGCCGCCAGCGAGGAACCATCACTGGTGACATCCCAGGGGACAAACAGCGGCGTCACGGCGGCATTCTGCCGGGTCTCTTCGGGGCATAACATGCCACGCAATGCATTGGAACGGGGCAAACGCTGGCAGGGCAACCATAATCGGTTGTTGTTGTCATGGTTTAACGTATCCCATATCTCCTGCGGGGCGTTGTCACTGGAGGCGACCATCAGCGGTTTGGCCTCACTCTTGAGGGGACGCAGATCCATGGCAGAGGGCCTGGGACAGACACTCTCCTCCACACGGGGGAGATCTGTCAAACCGGTTGCCGCCACGGCAGACCGGATACACCGCTCATAGGTGGTCAGGGCCTCTTTGGGAAAAGAGGAAGAGGTCAACCAGCGATAATGGTCTGGATTGCCCTGGCCCTGGGTAATGGGGTCATAGCGCAGATCCGGAAAATGGTAGGCCGCAAGCAGGGCATGATAGGTGGATAACGGAAAGAGAAAGGCCACCTTTTCCATACTGGGAATGTGGTGTACCCACCGGATATGAAAAGGAACCAACTCTTCCCGGTTGCCCACCGTCACCTTCAGCCACAAGGTGCTCAAGGCGTTTTTGAGATCCCCCTGGGGCAGTTTGGCGGGCAATCGGCGCAATTTTTTCTTTTGCAGGATCGGTTGAATCGCCTCTCGGTAGGCGGCATAGTCGAATTGTCGAACAAACAGCGATTCACTCAAGACCACCGAAAGCGGCAACCCCTGCCAATCGCTGCCCTCGTCAACGTCTGGCATGGTCTCCACTGAAGGAGTCGATTCCCTTTCCCCGGTCGGCGCAGACAATATCTCTTTGTCCTTGTCTCGCGTATCGCCATGGGGCGAGGCAGTCTGTGACAGGGGAACAGGGGGGGATTTGGCCTGCTGATCGGCGGTTTGATGGGCACCCAGTCTCCACAGGGGATCGTTGGTATAGACGGCCCAACCCACCCAGGGGACGCCAGAGGTCCAGATCCCTTCCACAGGCAGGCGAATCTGCGGGCTGTTGTCCGCCAGACGCCGATAGGGATAGACGGTGATGCCGAACGATTCACCGGGCAGATTTTTTTCCAACTCCTTCAATCGGTCCAACAGGTTGGTCTGGATCCCCTCATGGTTTTCCCAGTGGGCGGTGACCCAAATGGGCACCCCATAGGGTCGCAGGGTGCCGAGGATGGCATCCGTGAAGCGATCCAGCAACCCGGCCCGTGTCCCCACCAGCAACAGGGCCATGCTGATCACCAGCGCGAGCAAAAGGGTCAGCCAAAAAAAGTCCCGACCGCCATTCAGGCAGCCAAAGCGGCCACAAACAAAGGAACGCCAGTAGGCGCGACTCCCCATGGTGGCCCAAACGGGAATAAGGCGGCGAGATTTTGTCTTTTCCATGTTCTCTTGTCAGGAGGCAGTCAGGGTTTTCATAGGAGGAATCCATTGGCCGGATCGACGGCTACGCCTCAGTCGCCGATCCCTTTTTGCCCCCTTTCAGGCGCAGGAGGCACCGGTTGTTGGAGACCATCAGCCAATGGCTGACCCGAGGATCGATCGCATCCGAACGGTGATGCGTCACCCAGATCACCATGCGATCCCCCCGCGCCAACCAGCGGTCCACCAACCCCATCACCTCCTGACGGGTATCGGCATCCAGATTGCCCGTCGGTTCATCGGCGAAGAGGACATACGGGTCATGGATCATGGCCTGGGCCAGGGCCACCCGCTGAAATTGCCCACCGGACAGTTCATTGGGATACCGTTCCAGAAACTCCTCCGGCGTTGTCTCCTCAATCCGCGCCCCCTCCTCGTCCCGCAACAACACCCGATCCATCGCCGCATGTACCCGTCGATCCATCTCCGCCTTGGACAATCCACCCAACAATTCCAACGGATACCGCAAATTTTCCCGCACCCGGAGATAGGGGGTAAGGGTGCTGTTTTGATAGGCAAACCCGAAACATTGCCGCCGGATCTGGGTCAGGTTCAAGGTGGACTCTTCCCGGTCCAACCCCTTCGGTCCCCAAACGGCCCGATTGCCATCGGGAAAGGTCCAGCGAACCACCCCTTCGCTGGGCCGTTTGAGAAACGTCAGGAGATAGAGCAGGGTGCTTTTGCCACTGCCGCTGCGCCCCAGGACCGGCAGACGACCGGAGATGAGATCGCTGTCCAACTTCAAGCCACCGACCAGCAGACTGAAGGCATTCCCCCAGGTAACCGTGGCGGTCCGTACCTGTACCCCCCAACTCACGGCAAAAATTCCTGTGGAATCCAGTAACCACGCCGCCCTCCCAACGTATGGGCGTAGTGGTAGGATTTGTCCGGTCCCAAGGGTTCGCGCTGGATCGCC
>CAIWLA010000092.1 GCA_903913345.1 uncultured Magnetococcales bacterium
CCCCCCAGGTCCAACAACTCCTGGCCATCGGAAATGACATCCCATACATTTTTTTCCGGGTCCAAACCAGAGCGACTCTGATCGATATGGGCCAATTGCACCGTCTCCCCCAGCCGCAGACGCCCCCCATCCGGCTGTTCCGCCCCGGTCAACAGACGCAACAGGGTACTCTTGCCCGCACCATTGCCACCAATGACCCCCAGAATACCCCCCCTGGGCAGTTGGAAAGAGAGATTGTCGATCAGCAGACGATCCCCGAATCCCTTGCTCAACTGCTCTGCCTCGATCACCATCTCCCCCAGACGGGGACCGGGCGGAATAAAGAGGGTGTTGGTCTCCCGACGTTGCTCGCGGGATTGGGCAGCCAACTCTTCGTAAGCCTGGATGCGGGCCTTGCTCTTGGCCTGTCTGGCCCGTGGCGAGGCCCGCACCCAGGCCAATTCATCCTGCAAACGCCGACGCCGCGAATCATCCTCCCGCTTTTCCTGGCCCAGACGCTGCTCCTTTTGCTCCAACCAGGAGGTGTAATTACCCTTCCAGGGAATCCCCTGCCCCCGATCCAACTCCAGAATCCAACCCGCCACATTGTCCAAAAAGTAACGGTCATGGGTGACAGCCACCACCATGCCCGGATAATTGTGGAGAAATTGTTCCAGCCAGGCCACTGAATCGGCATCCAGATGGTTGGTCGGTTCATCCAGCAACAAAATATCGGGCGTGGAGAGCAGCAGACGACACAAGGCAACCCGACGCCTTTCACCACCCGACAAGGTATTGACATCCGCATCCCAGGGGGGCAGGCGCAAGGCATCCGCCGCTATCTCCAGCTTGCGGTCCAGATTCCAACCGTCCACCTGGTCAATCGCCTCCTGCAACGCCCCCTGCTCCTGAATCAGGGCATCCATGGCCGCATCGGACATCGGTTCGGCAAATTGCATCGACAGATCATTGTAGCGGTCCAACAACGCCTTGGTGGAGGCCACCCCCTCCTCCACATTGCCACGCACCCCTTTGAGGGGATTGAGTTCCGGCTCCTGGGAGAGCAGACCGGCCCGCAAACCGGCGGCTATCTTGGCCTCGCCGGTAAATTCGTGATCCTCCCCCGCCATGATGCGCAACAAACTGGACTTGCCCGAACCGTTCAAACCCAAGACGCCAATCTTGGCCCCTGGGAAAAACGAGAGGGAAATATCCTGAAGAATAACACGCTTGGGCGGGACCACCTTGGTCACGCGGTGCATGGTAAAGACATACTGAGGGTTGGCCATGCTCTATCTACTCCACAAAGGTCAGCCAATCCCGGTGCCGGGGTTGGCGATCATGAACGACATCAAAAAAACGGCTCTGGATCTCCTTGGTCACTGGCCCCGCCCGGCCAGCCCCGATTTGCCGACCATCCAACTCCCGGATGGGGGTGATTTCCGCCGCCGTTCCTGTAAAAAAGGCCTCCTGGGCAATCCATACTTCATCCCTGGGAAACCGCCGTTCCTGCACCGGAATGTTCATCTCGGCCGCCAACTGGATGACCGTATCCCGGGTGATCCCTTCCAGGGCCGAATCCAGCGGCGGGGTCAACAGTGTGCCATTGCGATGGAGAATAAACACATTTTCACCCGATCCCTCTGCCACATATCCCTCCGTATCCAGCAGCAGGGCCTCGTCAAACCCGCTGGCCAATGCCTCGGTCTTGGCCAACACGGAGTTGGGATAGTTGCCAACCGTCTTGGAACGGGTCATGGTGACGTTCGGGTGGTGCCGGGCATAGGAGGAGGTCTTGACACGAATGCCATTGGCCAAACCATCCTCTCCCAGGTAGGCCCCCCACTCCCAGGCGGCCACGGAGGCATGGACCCGACAGGGAGCCGGGTTCAAGCCCATCCCTTCCGCACCATAAAAAATGATCGGGCGAATATAACCGGAACGCAGTTGATTGGCCCGGATCACCTCCACACAGACCGCCGACATCTCCTGTATCGTAAAGGGTATCTTCATGTTGAGTATGTGCGCCGAACGAAACAGACGCTCCATGTGTTCCTGAAGCCGAAAAACCGCCGGTCCCGATTCGGTGGCGTAACAGCGAATCCCCTCAAAGACCCCCAATCCGTAGTGCAGGGTGTGGGTCAGGAGATGCACCTTGGCCTCCCGCCATTCGATCCAATGGCCATCCATCCATATTTTTCCATCCCGATCTTCCATGGATTTACTCATCTGAACAAAACTCCCCTATTGGGTCCGTGTGATGTGGTTTGGCGTATGGGACAAATGGCCGCCGCACTGTTGATGCCCTGTTCACTTTCTTTAATTATTGTGGGGATAGAGAACCCACATGGCCTGTTTTGGCCTGCACAGGCAGGACGCATTTTGGTATCGGAATTGCTCTGCACTCTCCCATGCTTTCCCCAACGCCGTCGGAACACCGTCGTATCCAACTGGAGCCTGCCAACCCATGAACGAAACCAACCTGTACCATGAAACACTGCATCCCCTGCAACTGCCGGGATGGATCTGCGATCTCCGGGCCTTCCTGTCGGACAGCGTCGAAGAGATATTCGCCGAAGAGGAGCAGGAGCACCTCCGCTTTGGAGAGATATTAGAACAGCATGCCTGGGAAAAAGGCAACCTCACCTGCTCACCACCGACACTGGATGGTATATCCTCCCTCGACCTTTTTGGCAACGGCTCTGTTGAAGAGGCTACCACGGAGGGGGGAACTTTTCCGATCGCAGAGGGGTCGTCGTTCGATTTCGCCCAATGGCTTGCACTGTGGGACATGAGCGACGACAAACAATCCGGCCAGGACCATGCGATCCAGTTGGGCGAAGCGTTCCCTTATCGTCGTTCCAATGCACTGATCAGACGCTACACCCAGTGGCACACCGTTCATCCCCATGCGTGTTGAGGTGCCCTTTGAAACCCGGACAGTATAACATGAATATGGCATACGCCCAATCCAGTTTGGGCATCATTGAAATTTTGAATCGGATGGCCAAGAAAGCCAGAGCAGAGAGGCTGGAATCGGCTCTGCCCTTGATCAACGCCTTGCGGAGCGGCTTTTCTCCAGAAAAAAAGGTGCCAGGCGTACCCATTGGGGTCTTGACGGTCAGCGATTGGCTGGATCTCCTGAACCGTTGGGAAGAGATTCTGGGCACCATCCATCACCGCCGAATCCACTTCATGCGGGCCTTTTTCCAGGAATCCGTCAACGGGCTGCCGGTCAATACCCCCTCCTCTTTCGCCCAGGCTTTGCAGGAATTGCTCACCATGATGGATACCCTACTGGCCAGCACACCGCACCATGGTCAACCGTGACGATGGCAGCACAGACGATGGAACCGTCAGAATAAAATATTATTGAAACTCTCCATACCTCTCGTGGAGCGTTTTTGTGGACCGATTTTGATGCTACACTGTCCCTGTTGGTGGGTGGTGGAAGGTGCATGACCATCCACCACCATCAGGGTGGCAAGGCGGGCGCAAAGACCATAACGGTCTCTCCTCCCCTCTTGCTGGAACCAGGCAGACTTTCGTCAAGATCAGGTCAGCAGTGCACATATCATGGGTTCCATAATCAATCGCCCCTCTCCGGGCAACCGCTCCCACAGACAGCCGTTTTTCTCTGTCAACAGCCACGGGGTTGTCTGGCGGACGTTGCGCACCTGCATCAGCAAGGGGGAAGGCGTTATCGTTGTCACCGGGGAGGCGGGCAGCGGTAAAAGTCAATTATTACAAAGGCTTAAATATCTATTGCCAGACAACTGGGACATGGCACTGATTGCAGACGCCGCGCAGCCTCAAGCCTTCTTCACCGAGGCTCTGTGTGAGTCCATTGGTGCCGAGGTGGCGGGACCGCATGAGTGGTCCATGACCGCCGACGAGGTGTTGGATGCCGTTGCCAATCGCGTGGAATTTGGTCGAAATTTTTTACTGGCCATCGATAATGCACATGAACTGACACAGGAAAACCTGAATATTCTCAACAGTATTCTGCTCTTTGCCGTCAGTCAGGCCTATCCGGTGCAAATGCTGTTGGTGGGTCGCCCGGAGCTGATCAACTTGTTGGAACGGCCTCCCTTCCATTTGCTGCGCAATGCCACCATGGCTTCCGTCGAAATCTCCCCCCTGACCCGTCTGGAGGTCTGGGAATATATCCGCTTCCAGACCCAACGGATACTGGGCAACATACCCAGAATGACTTGGCCCGCCTGGCTTGAGATCTGTGCGGCGAGCCGGGGCAATCCACAAGGGATCGATCTGTTATTGCACAACATTCTGTTCCTGAACAGAGAAGAACGGTCTGTGCGCCTGTTGACCGGTGGGTTGGTCAGAAAAGGCCGCATGGCCATGGATCCCGATTATCATCCCCCACCGGGCCGGGGTTTCATCCCCTGGGTGGCCTTTGCCCTGCCACTGCTGGTGGCAGGCTATCTCGTTGGGCTGTGGTTTTTCCATGCGCCACCCCGACAGGAATCGGCAGCAGAGACCTTTATTTGGCGTGGCGATCTCAAACCGGCGACCGATGCGCCGGAAGAGACACCATCCGCTGATCACGAGACGCCCCAGAGACCGCCTCTCCCCCCTGCGGCAGAGGAAAAAAGGGCAGAGTCCGTGGCCACCATCGCCCAGGACAAAGGAGATGACGACAACACCGCACCACTCTCCACGCCCGATGTGGCATTCACCAAGAATCGGCCCCCCGATACCAAACCCCTGAAACGAACGCCACCACAATCGGGGAACAAGCCTCTGTAGTGGGGCAACCAGGCGGATCGGCACAACCGTTTGCGGGACAGAGGGACTCAGGGCACCAAAGGGACGGGATACCCTCCATTTTTGAGGGGTTGCTGTACAAACGGTATGGGAATGACTGGTTTCTTGACGACTTCTCTGATCCCGCCCAACGTGAGCACACGCCCTTGCAGGGTCTGCCATTGTTGCTCAAGGCTGGGCAAACGGGTGGGCGTAGCCTGTTGTTTTGCGGCCTGTTCGGCCACCAACTCGGCCAGATACCGGCGCGCGGCGAGCAGGTCAGGATGGTTCTCTGCTGAGGTTTTGGCCAGAATCTCCAATGCCTCCCCATGGTTGTGTATGGCAGCGGCGGTTTTGCCCTGCATCCGTTGACTCCTGGCCAACCCCATGAGTGCCCGCACCAGTTCGGGGGCCGCATCCTGATGGCGAAAAATGGCCATGGCGCGATTGTAATAATCGACGGCGGGATCCGGCTGTTTTTCCAGGCGTAAATTGTCTGCCATGGCCAGCAGGGTTTCGGCCATTTTTTTGTGGTCTGTGCCATACATCTCTCCCACCAGGGAGAGAAGACGCGCGACAATGGGCCGACTCTGACTGGGTTTTCCCATCTCCTGATACCCGATGGCCAGTTTTTTCAAGAGAGGCAACAGATCGGGATGGTTGGTTCCTCTCATGTTTTCCGAGATGGCCAACGCACTCTTCAGCAATTCCACCTCCTGCGCATAATCCCCTTCGTCATGCACAATCTGGGCGAGATGGGTCAACACATCCACGCGCGCGCTGTGATAAGGACCGCTGGATTCCATCAGAGTCTCTTTGGACTGTTGGAAAAGTGACGCTGCCAGTGTCTCATCCCCCTCCTGGAGGTGCCGTTTGGCCTCGCGCGCCAAAACAATGGCGTCTCCCGGCGTTTCCATCATCAGGGCCTGCCCTTGAATGTCGGCGATACGTTGATGGAGACGACTGGCTTCTGATGGATTGTTTTGGGCGAGAAAGATGGCGGCCAATTGTTCCAGAGGACGGACCGCCAACAGATGGGTGGTGCCCACCGTCTCTTCCACGATGGTCAAGGCCCGTTCCAGGGATTGTCGAGATTCGGCCAGACGACCCTGAGCCAACTGAATGGCCGCCCAATCCCCAAGCGGTATGACAAGCTGGAGACTGGACAGGCCAAAACGTGTCTCCAACAGTTTCAGCACCTGAATCTGATACGTTTCGGCCTTGGCCAGATCGGGCTGTGCCCGATAAAAGGTGACCAGGCGAGCCAGACTCCAGATCAGTCGCACATTGTCTGGATCCCAATCTTTCCCGGACTGACGAATCTGTTTCAGACGTGTCTCGACCTCGGCAAACGCCTGCGGAGTGTCCGCCGACAGGGCCAAGGCAATGAAAGAGTCCCACTCCTGTGGTGGCGTCGTACCAGCCTGGAGGGGCGTCTGCCAGAAGAGGAGCGCGCAGAGGAAACCCACCCAAAAAAGGGCCTTTTGGCAGACAGAAAAGAGACCGGAAATCCTTCGTTGCCGGATACCCACCTCTTCTGGCGGTCTGGAAAAGGGCAAGACGTGGCCTATGATGGGATCACGGTTTGGATTTGGGTACCGAGGGAATGGCCGTCTCATCGCCCTTTTCCGGACTGGGCAGGGCAGGAATGGCGGAAGTGC
Source organism: uncultured Magnetococcales bacterium (assembly GCA_903913345.1). Classification (GTDB taxonomy): domain Bacteria; phylum Pseudomonadota; class Magnetococcia; order Magnetococcales; family Magnetaquicoccaceae; genus Magnetaquicoccus. The sequence goes on from CAIWLA010000092.1 coordinate 6,408, forward strand.
CCGACGATTCTGCCTCCTTGACCGGATTGGCCTCTGGAGAATGCCCCTGAGTATCCAACGGTTTGGTGGATTCCTTGGCGGGAAAGGGCGGCGCGTCCGCTTCGACCGGCTCGGAGGCGGTCCTGGCCCTGGGCGTCACCTTTTCCATCACCGAAACGTTCGACCCTTTCTGGGCGGTGACAAAGGCCAGAGAGAGGCTGGTGATCATAAAGACTGTGGCCAATCCGGCGGTCACTTTGCCCAGAAAGCTGCCCGATCCCCGCGCACCGAAGACACTCTGGGAGCTGCCACCAAAGGCAGATCCCATGTCCGCACCGCTCCCCTTTTGCAGCAAGACGATAAAGACCAGAGAGAGAGAGACCAAAATATGTACGACTGTAATGATGAGCGTCATGGCAGACCCGGTTACTCCATGCTTAAAATTTTTCCAGATAGGCGTCAATGATGGCGAGAAAGGTGTCGGCTTTGAGCGACGCCCCGCCAATCAATCCACCGTCCACATCCCGTTGGGAAAAAATGGCCAGCGCATTATCGGGCGTCACGGAGCCACCATACAGAATCTGTATGCGAGAGGCAATGGTTGCGCCGAGGTGATCGTTTAATTGTTGGCGAATGAAACCATGAACCGCCTGGATCTGCTCTGGTGTGGCATGACGCCCGGTGCCAATGGCCCACACCGGTTCATAAGCCAGCACCCAGTGCGACCGTTTTTCCTCCTCCTCCGGAAGAGCCGGGCAGAGTGCCAACCATTGGGTACGGATCACATCCAGGGTGTGTCCCGCCGTGCGTTCGGACAGGGTCTCGCCGAGGCAGACGATCGGCACGAGACCCTCGCGAAAGGCGGCGACCATTTTGCGGGCGATCCCGGCATCCCCCTCGCCGAAGAGGGTTCGGCGTTCGGAGTGACCCAGAATGACATGGCTGCATCCCACATCCCGCAGCATGGAACCGGAAATTTCACCGGTAAACGGGCCACTCACCGCCTCGGAGCTGTTTTGGCCACCCAGACGAACGGTGGATCCCGTCAGCGATTGTCCGGCGACCGACAAGCCGGTAAACGGCGGACAGAGCACGACATCGCAGGGAAGGGGACGATCGCGCTCACGCTCCGCCACGCCGCGACCAACCGCCTGTGTCAATGCCTGGACAAAGGCGATTGAACCATTCATCTTCCAATTGCCGACCACCAACCCGCGTCGCGGCATGGTTTTTCTCCCCTCCTCCTGGTTGTCTGCCAAGCTGCACGACTCTTTTGGCCTGGATCATTCCAAAATGATGGCGGGATTCTAGCACAGGCGACAGGGGAAAATCCAGCATCCACCACCCAGGATCAGCGAAACAACAGACCAAATCAGCAGACTGCGACGCAACAGCAAAACGGCTCGCGGAATATCCCGCATGGTTGGCGCGCCCCCCTCGCCCAGAAAGGGATTGTGTACGCGACGACCGTGATAGACCGCTTCTCCGCCCAACCGGAGGCCCAAGGCACCGGCCCCAACCGCCATGACCAGGGTGGCGTTGGGACTCTTGCGTTCACGACACCCCCGCCAGGCACGCCAGGCCCCGCGTGAATGGCCCGCCAGCAGATAGGTGATGGCGGTCAAACGGGCTGGAATCCAGTTGAGCAGGTCATCCAACCGGGCCGCTGCCCAGCCAAAGGAGCCATAACGGTCATTCCGATAGCCCCACAACGCATCCAGGGTGTTGGCCAGCCGATACAACAGCGCACCGGGCGCACCCAGCCACAAAAACCAAAAAATGGCCCCAAAAATGGCATCACACCCATTTTCCAACAGGGATTCCACCGCAGCCCGGGCAACCGCCGATTCATCCATCTGTCCGGTCTCCCGACTCACCAAAAGGCCCCCCGTCTGACGCGCCCCCGCCAAACCCTCTGTCTGCATGGCCTGCACGACCGCCATGCCATGCTCCCGGAGCGATCGTCCGCCAATGGCCAGATACAATACCACCGGGTGCAACCCCATCCCCACCCAACCATCACCCGCCGTCAATCCACCACACACCAGCACAGGCAGAGAGAGCAACCATAAAACAGCCAGCAGACCACGCCCCCTCCTCTGGATGGCCGATTGCTCTCCCGAACCATACAGCCTCTGTTCCACCCGCATGGCCCAACGACCAAATCCCACCAACGGGTGAAAACGGGGCAACTCCCCCAGAAAATGATCCATCAGGAGGGCAGGCACCACCAACAGGGGGTAGTCAATCATTACTGTAACGGTTTCGGAGCCGTTCTTGTGCCATGTTGTTTTCCCTCGAAGAGAAGCCAGAAGCTACAGTTCAATACCCTTGGTGGCACGGACACCCTTTTGATAGGCATGTTTGATGGAGACCATTTCAGTAACGGTATCTGCAACGGAGATCAACGCCTCCGGGGCCTGGCGTCCCGTCAAAATGATATGCAATTCTCGTGGTTTTTCCTGCTGCAAACAATGCACCACCTCGGCAACCGACAGCCATCCCCAGGCCAGCACGGCGTTGATTTCGTCCAGTATGAGCAAGTCGCAGCTGCGGGAGATCATCTTTTCCCGGCATTGGAGCCAGATGCGTTGGCTGGTGGCGCGATCCCGTTCCAGGTCGGGACTGTTCCAGGTAAAGCCATCGCCCAGGGTCAACCATTCGATGCCCAGGCGTCGTGCGGCCTGTTCTTCGCCGGTTTTGCGGGTGGCTTTTTTGAGAAACTGGATGACGCAGACCCGTTGATTCCATCCGGCGGCGCGCATGGCCATACCGAATGCGCTGGTGGATTTGCCTTTTCCGTCTCCCGTCAAGACCAGGATGCGACCGGCGACCGTCTTTTCTTCCGTCATGGAGAGCACCTTTTCAGTCCTTGATCATCCGCCCCTCCCCCCATTTTTTTCTTTTTATTATTGAGGGGGTCTGGGGGGGATCATCCCCCCGGTGGGGTCCAGGGGCAAAGCCCCGGGTGGGGTTCGGGGCGAAGCCCCGAAAAGAGTACAATACACCATGTTGGGGCGTTCGCCCCCAAACCCGTCCACACACGGCGCACAATATGACTACTCCAAATGGAGGCGAGATGCTAGCATACCTTCCATGAAAAGCATACCTGGATTTCTCATTGCGGCCAGCCAATCCCACAGTGGCAAGACCATCGTTACCTTGGCGGTGATGGCGGCCTTCCGGGCGGCGGGTTTTGCCGTGGCCCCCTTCAAGGCAGGCCCGGATTTTATCGATCCCCTGTGGCATGCGGCCATTTGTCAGCGGCCTTCCTACTCATTGGACACCTGCATGGTGGGTGTCACGGAGAGCCGGGATC
>CAIWLA010000093.1 GCA_903913345.1 uncultured Magnetococcales bacterium
CCGCCCCCCAACACCGTCAGGTCATCCAGCTCCTGTTGAGCCTTTTTGAGAAGAGCATTATTTTCGGCCATGGTCGTCATCCCGTTTCAGTTTAGGTGTTGAAAGCCCCGTCATCCATCTCAGACTGGGTCGTTGCCGCGCAAGAGCACCGTATAAAATCCAGCGTTAAAGCACATAACGCAATAATCATGCCACAATCAAAAACACGACACAGATACAGCGATAAATCAATATAAAACACTATAAAATATACAAAAAACAATAAACGCCTTCCGGGAAACAAACAAAAAATGACCCCATTCAACGTGTGAAACAGTCCAGAATGAAAAATAATTTTACACAGTGTAAATAATTATTTTTACAGTGTGCCCCTTCAACCCAGCCCCCCAATGGGTGATCCAGCCCTCAATCCTCCAGCCATTCATCCGGTCCCACCGCGGGCGGTTCCTCGTCCATGTCAACCGGCTGTTTTTCGGCATCAAAATCCTGGAAGGGATCTTCCGGGTACGGACCCAGCAGAACGGTCAGGCCGTTCAAGTCCAGCAAGGCACTCTCCTGTTCCTGTGTGCGTTCCGCCATCGCCCATGCTCCCTGGATGACCACTGATAAATGTCAACCTTAGTCTAAAGGCTGGCCGGGCAGAACGCAAGCAAATGCTATCCATTTTATGGCGGATCTAGCGTTGGTTATAGGGGATGGCGGGCCGGTCCATACAAAAGCGGGGAGTTTGTGTGCAGGGGGCATAATCGGTTATGGTCGGTGACAAAGACCCCTGTTTGCCCGACCCTGCCCGGTTTGGAAAAACCGGGCAGGGAACACTTGAGGAGAGGGGAAGGAGGCGGGTGGAGATTCGGTGTTACCGCTCTTGCAGGGCCTGGCGCACCGAGGTATAAATGGGTTTCAACAGATATTCCAGGATGGTTTTGTCGCCGGTTTCAATGCTGGCCTGGATCATCATGCCGGGCAGGACGGGACGCAGGGCGGGATCCGGTCCCACATGATAGGCATCCAACTCGATGGTGCCCTTGTAGTAGGGTTCTCCCTTCTCATCGGTGACTGTGGTGGGGGAGATCTGCTGCAAGTGGCCGGAGACGCCCCCGTACCGGGCAAAATCAAAGGCGGTAAATTTGATGGCGACCGGTTGGCCCTCGTGGACGTGACCGATATCCCGACCGGAGATATGCACCTCGGCGATCAACTTGCGATCCAGGGGGACAATTTCCAGGATGACGGCCCGCGGGGCGATCACCCCACCGGGCGAGTTGACATTCAGGCTCTGCACGACCCCGGCCGCTTTGGCGGTAATCTCGGTGTTGTCCACCCGGTTGGCCACCCGTTTCACCGCCTCCTGCACCTGGGCCAGTTCCGAGCGGATTGTCCCCATTTCGGTCATGGCCTGTTTGCTGAGTTGGGCGTTCAACTCCCTGAGATTGATACGACTCTCCTCCAACGCATTGAGCATCTGTTTTTTCTTGGCAATAACCTGCTCCAACTCGCCCTGTATCTGGTTGAGTTCGGTCTGGGCATCCAGAAAGCGCATTTTGGAACTCAGTCCCCGTTCCGTCAGCCGTTTTTTTAACTCAAACCCCTCTTTTGACAGGGCCAGTTTGGCAGAGAGGGTCTTTTCCTGTCCGTCCAGGAGATGAATATCCTCCTGCCTCTGCCGAATCAGGCTGCGCAAGGCATTGTCTTTCTCCTCCCGCGCCACGACCTGCGATTCGTAGACCCGTTTTTGATCCCGGATCAGGTTTTCATATTCCGGGCCAGAGGGGGTGGGATCGAATGGCTCGTTGTTGGCAAAGGCCGACAGTCGCTGGGATTGGATCGAGAGGGACATGGCCTTCATGCGCAACTCCCGCCATTCCGTGTTCAGGCTGACGGCGTCCAGGCGAATCAAGGGTTGCCCGACATGGACCACATCCCCTTCGTGGACCAGAATGGCATCCACCACCCCTCCGTCGGCATGTTGCACCACCTGCACCTTGCCGATGGGCACCACACTGCCGGTGGCCACGGCCACCTCATCGACCCGGGTCACCGCCGCCCACACCACAAAGAGCAGGACGATCAGACTGACGGTTCCCACCACCACCTGGGCCAAAAACGGATTGCCCGTCTCCTCCAGGGCCACCGATTGGGCCAGATAGCGAATCTTGCGTCGACTGGGCTGTTCACCCAACGGTGTCGGTCCCGTCGTGCGGGGGAGAGGTGCGCCAGGGGTTCTCATGAATCATCCCTCATGAATTCATCCAGTATTTCATTGGCCGGGCCAAAGCGTCTGATCCGACCGGCTTCCAGCCACAACAGCTTGTCCGCCAAACGCATGTGACTCGGACGATGGGTGGAAATGATCACCGTTGCCTGGCCCTTCATCCTGCGGATGGAATCCATCAATATTTGATCGTTGCCGAAGTCCAGCCCGTTGCCCGGTTCGTCCAGCAGATAGATGGCTGGCCGTTTGACGAAGGCCCGCGCCAGATTCAACCGCTGCCGGAACGAGGTCGGCAACTGTTCCACGGTGGAATCGCCAATGCGGGTCCGAAAACCGTCCGGCATGGCGAGAATATCCTCCAGAAAATCCACCTGTTTGACCGCCCAGATCAGGTCTTCCTCACTCGCTGTCGGGTGGGCAAGGCGCAAATTCTGGGCGATTGTCCCGAAAAACAGTTGACACATTTGGGGTACATAGCCCAGGGAACGGCGCAACTCCATGGGATTCATCTGCCGCACATCCTGACCATCGATGAGAATTTTGCCCGCCTGTGGCTGGTACAGCCCCATCAGCAGCTTCAGGAAGGTGGAACGCCCCGCTCCGTTGCGGCCCACCACGGCAATCACCTCCCCTGGTCGAATCTCCAGAGAGACCCCCAACAGGGAGGGATCCGCCTGGGGGGTATACCGCATGGAGACCCGATCGAAGGAGACCGCCCCCCGGACGGCGCGTACCGAGACCTGCATCACCTTGGTGCTTCTCTCGTCCGCCAACGCCATCAGTTTGTTCAACTGCAAAATGTTTCTCTTGACCTGCTCGAAACGCGGCAGCGAGTCAAAACCGCTGCGCAACGGTCCCAGAACCCGCCAGACCAGCATCATGCAGGCCACCAGTCCGCCCATGGACAACTGCTTGTCCAACACCAGAATCACCCCCACCGCCATGGTGGCCACCCCGGAGGCCATCATGAATACATTGGAAAGGGTGTGGGACAACGAGGAGAGTTGCGCCGCATGAAAGCCGTGAATCACCGCCCGCGAGGTCAACACCTCATACCGCTCCTGCCAGGTCTGCACCGAACCGGTATACTTGACCGCCCGCATATGGCCCAACGATTCCAGGACAAACTCCTGACGCCGGGTGCTCGCCTTGGAACTCTCCGCATTGGCCTCGGCCACCATCGGTTCGATAATGATGCCCGTCAGAAAAAACAAGAATATCATGGCCACCGGCACCATGGCGACCCCCCCTCCCAGAAAAAAGATGACCACCAGGGTGATCAAAATAAAGGGGAGTTCCAACAAAATCATCGCCGCCGAGCTGGCCAAAAAATCACGGATGATTTCAAAATCTTTAATCCTGGAAACCTGGGTTCCAATCGCCGCCCGTTCGGTAAAAGCGGGGGGCAGGAACAAAATGCGCCGGAAGACCTCATTGCCGATAATGTTTCCAATCCGTGAACTGTTGAATGAAACCACGTAGGTTTTTATGGCCCGCAGGGCCGTATCGGCAAACAGGACAATCGCCGTCCCGATGACAAAAAACAGCAGGGTCTCCTGGGAACGGGTCGCGGCAATCTTGTCATAGACGACCATCATGAAAAAGGGGGTGGCCAGGGCCAACAGGTTCATGGCCAGGGTCAATCCCAACACATGAAACAGCACCGGACGGAACCGGGCGGCCAATACCCAAAACCACTCCTGAGACCGATCGGACTGAATTTCCAGATCTTCTATTTCGGTAAAGAAGATGGCGGTTCCTGGCCAGTGGCCCAAGGGCATCTGCACATATTCGGATCGACCGCCGTCAAACACCACGGCCTCGCCCTTTTCCATGCGCAGGACCACCAGAGAGGCCCCCGCGTCGGGGACGAACAGACAGGGCAACAGGCGGGGGTCCAGTTTATGGAACGCGATGGTTCGTATACGGCTGGTATAGTTCAGGTTGGCCATGACATTGCGCATTCCGGTCAGGTCCAGATCGTCCGCAAAGTGGGGCAGTGCCTCGATGACATGGAGATCCCGGCCACTCCAGGCCAGGGCCTCCAGCAAAGGCATCAGACAGGCGGCAAAATCGCTCTCCGCCTTGAATCCACCCACCAGGGTCGGCAATTTGCGGACGGAGGGGTAATCGGTGGTTCTGGATGGTTCCATGGTTATCCTCTTCGATCCCTTTCGCCATCCAGCAGGTTATGCAGTGCCTCGGCCTCGGTCTCGGCGACCGCCGTCTCCCCCGTGCGCAGATTGACCGCCATTTTGACCAAGGCAATCTGCCCCAGGAGAGGGGCTGTGCCCGGTGGGACCGCGCTGTTCGATGCAGGCGGTTGCACTGCCACCGCCTGATTGCCCGGAGGGTTGGTCACTGGAGTCGGGACCGGAGTCGGAGTCGCAACCGGGACCGCAACCGGAGCCGGGACTGGAGCCGGAGTCGGAGCGGGAGGCAGAGGGGGGCGGGGGGGACTTTCCAGCAGTTTTCCCTCTTTCAGGATCAAGATGCGATCCGCCAGTTCCAGCAGCGATGGGCGATGGCTGACCAGGACGATCGTGCAGTGCCCCTTCATTTTCAGCAGCACTTTCTTGAGCAGGGCATCCCCCTGGGCATCCATGGCCACATTGGCTTCGTCAAACAGGAGTACGGGGGGATCGGGTACCAGGGCACGGGCGATGGCAATCCGCTGTTTGACCCCGCCAGAGAGAAAATCCTGGGACTCTTTGCCCACCATGGTGTCAAACCCCATGGGCATCCGGGCCACCACATAATCCAAACCGAGCAGTTCCGCCGCTTTCAATGCGGCCTCCCGTCGTTGATCACGAAACATGGTCAAATTTTCCAGAATGGTTCCCTGAAACAGCGCGCCCACCTGGGGCAGATAGGCGATGGTATCGCCCAGACGGCTGTTGTCACAACGTGACAGGTCATAACCGTCCAGGGTGACCTTCCCGGTCGTGGGGGTCAGGGCACCCATCATGACATACAGGAGCGTGCTTTTGCCGCTGGCACTCTCCCCTTTGATCCCAATCGTCTCCCCCGGACGCACCGTGACCGAGACATCATCCAGGATCAATGCATTCTTGGCGTTGAAGCGAAAGGAGACATGGTCCAACGTGATCTCTCCCTGCACCTGGTCGGGCAGTTTGTAGACATCTTCTGCCTTTCGGGTGGTGAGGGCCACCAACTCGGCCAACCGCTCCCGTGCCAGCTGCATATCCGAGAAGCGCAGCAAAAAGCTGGCGGCACTCTGCACCGGTTGCAGGGCACGTCCCGCCAGCAACGTCACGCCGGAGAGACCACCAATGGTCAATGTCCCGTCAATCACATGCGAAGCACCCAGGCCGACCACGCCAAACATGGTCAACATGGAATAAAAGGCCCCCAGCACCATGGGCGACATGCTCCACAACGCCACCTCCAGGCTGGTCTCCGCCGTTGTCTCTTGCAGACGTTCATAACGCCGCGACATCAACTCTTCCATCCCCATGGATTTGACGGTATGAATTCCGCTGAGGGCCTCAATCAAAAAATTTTGTCGCCGATCGTTGGCCGTATGCCGATTATCCAATGCCGTTCGGAACCGTTTTTTGGCCAGGAAGACGGAGGCCAGAAAGGCCGCAATGGCCAGCAGCGGAATCAGGGCCACAACACCCGCCAGATAGGCAATGGCCGCGACAAACAGCAGGGCAAAGGGGACATCCAGCATCACCTGGAAGGCGGATCCTGAGTAAAATTCCCGCAATGAATTCACTGCATTGAGTCGGTCCAGATGGGTGCCCATTCCATCCCGCTCGAACTCGGTAATGCTGGTCATGGTCAACCGGTTGAAGGCACCCCCCCCCACCTGCAATTCAAAATGGATCCCCATCCAGCCGCTGAGATAGGTGCGGGCCACCCGCAGCACGGCCTCCAGAAAGAGGGCCACGGCCACGCCGAGCACCAGCCAGCCCAGGGAACTGAACGATTCGTTGGGCAAGATGCGGTCATAGACCTGGATGAGCGTCACCGGCAAGGCCAACGAGAGAAGATTGATAAAGACCGATGCCAGGAGAATGGTCGGTCCAATCCCGGACATGCCGGGCAGGCTTTGCATCCCCAGCAACCATCCGGATTGTTTTGAAAAGGCCTCGATACTCAACCTGTTTTTTTCCTCTGCCGCCGCTTACCCGATGACCCAACGGACTATCCCGACTGACCTTTGCGAATCCACGGCATTAAGCCCACGCGGATCAAAAAGGCCCTCCTGCCAAAATGGGCACAATACAGGAGGGATGACCTTTTGTACAATATCAGTCTGCGGAACCTTATGCAATAATCCGGCCTATCCGTACAACACCATTTCCCTTGACAATGGCGGTGGCATCAGGCACAAAAATTGCTTTGAATTTTCGTCCGTTGGGTATTTTGCCAAACCCGGAACCGCTTGGACGGACAACGCCGACAATCACAGGATGTTATTTTATTTATTTCTATGCGTTTCCTTCCCTTCATCTCTCTTTTTCCCGGACATCACGGATTCTGTCGTCCTGGACGATACCGGTCAGTGTGGCTGTTGGGCTGCCTGATCTGGTTCGCCTTGGGTGTGCGACCGGCGGAATCGGTCTCGTTGTCCGAGGCCGTCTCCATGGCCCTGGCCCTCAATCCGACCGTTCTGGCCACCGACAAACAGCGATTGATCACGGAACAGCAGACCAACCAGGCCCGTGCCGGCTATCTGCCCACCCTTGATTTGTCCACCGGCATTGGCAATGAACAGACCTCTTCCCCCTCCACCCGCACCATGACCGAGGGGACGGTCTCCCAGCCGCACCGGGAGACGCGGGCTACCCTCAATCAGGTGTTGTTTGACGGCTTTAATGTCTCCAGTGGTGTCAAAAAGGCGCGCGCACTGCAACAGGTGGGGGAGTGGAACCACCGCTTGGCCGTTCAGACCGCCACCATGGAGGCCATCGAGCAATTTCTGGAGGTTCAGAAACAGCGGGAGTTGCTGGACAGGATCAAGCGATTTGCCGATGTGCAGGCCGATTATCTGGCCAAGGTCCGGGAGTGGTATGAAGGGGGTGCGGGGACCGTGGCCGAGGTGTGGCAGACCGAAAGCCGTTTGGCCCTCACCCAGTCCAGCATGGCCACCGTGGAGAGCCAGTTGGCCACGGCTGTGGATGAGTTCACCCGGATATTCGGTTTTGGGCCGGAGTCATTGGACCCGGTTTCTTCCGTGGCGGACCGTCTCCCCGCCTCCCTGGAACAGGCATTGGGACAGGCCGCCGAACATCATCCCAGCCTGTTGGAGGCCCAGAGCAATCTGGATGCGGCGGCGGCGGCGCGGGATGGTGCGCGCTCCGGGCTGTGGCCATCCGTCTCCCTGGCCCTGGAGAACAGTCGCACCAACAATTCCGGTGGTATTAATGGCGAGACGCAAGACACCCTGGCCATGGTGCGTCTGAATTATAATCTTTTCCGGGGCGGGACGGATCTGGCGCGGGGTCAGGAGTTTGTGCGTCGTTACGAGCAGGCCGAGGCCCAGGGGGAGCAGGCCAGGCAGCTTGTGCAAAAAAATGTGGAAAAATCATGGCGTACCATCCTGGAACTGCGGAAACGCCTCACCCGGTTGCAAGAGCATGAGGCCGTCAGCAAACAGGTGGCCGATGCCTATTATGAACAATTCATTGCGGATCAACGTTCCCTGCTGGATGTCTTGAATGCCGAGAATGAGTTGTACACCGCCCAAAGCAACCGGACCAGTGGTCATTATGCGTTGCGGGTGGAGGAGTATCGTCTGTTGGCCAACATGGGGATTATCGAGACGGCCTTTTCCTCCGTTGGCGCGCCGGGTCATACCGGGATGCGGTTGACCTTGCAGGAGGCCTGGTTGACCCCGGCCACCCCGGTCACGCTCCTGGATGCCCCCAAAACGGATGGCACGGTGGTCAAGGCGTTGCCAAAACAGACGCCATTGCGTATCCTCCAGACCCGAAACGAATGGATGCAGGTGATCGATCTGGAGGGGAATCAGGGTTGGGTGACGGGGATCTCCACCGCCAACGGCGGGATGCCGTCCGGGATGTTCACCTTGCCGGATGCTGCCGACGACGCCCTCATCCCGCCCGCTGGTGCAGATCCCTCCTGAGGTTGTGGTCATTATACAGGGGGTCCAGGGGGAATTATTCCCCCTGGTGGGGAGATCGGAAGAGCACACGTCTGAA
>CAIWLA010000094.1 GCA_903913345.1 uncultured Magnetococcales bacterium
CCGCCATGGCCTTGAGGGTAGACTCCTCCCGACGACCCAGGATCTCGGTCAGATCAAAGCGCAACAGCCGCTTTTCGTTCCACTTGCTCCGGTCGATCAGCACGATTTGGGCATCAGAGAGCAAAATCACCCAGCGGGGCGGCTCCTGGCGGCCAAAGATGTGTTTGGTAACGATTTCTTCCATGGTCAAAGTCGCCCAGGCATTGTCCAGGGTGATTTCTGCCGGGTATTGGTTGGGAGAAAGGGTCAGTGTCAGGGGAGCGGTGGTCTCCCACTGCGGATCCACGGCCTCCACCACCCACAACTCGGGGGCACCATTGGCGCGGGGCACCTCAGCCATCAGAAAAAGCGGGGGACCGTCTTCCAGCATTTTGACCTGGGGGGTCCAGACATAGCCGAGCACAGGCAGCAATTTGGCCATGAAATCCCGTTGCAACTCCAGTCGAGATTCAGGCTTGCGCTCTTTTTCCGCCTGGCTTCGGAAGGCAAAATAATCCCGGTTGAGTCCCCGCAACAGGACATGGGGCGGACGATAAGTTGCCTCCTCGCTCTCCCGCTGACTCCACTGCCCCAGCACATCCTTGATGTCGCTTTCCAGAATGGTGCTCAAATAATGATGGGTATAAAACTCGTTTTCGTTGCTGATGCCGGTAAGATCGATGCTCATTTCGTCGCCCCTCCTTGACCCTGCTCGCCCACCAGTACGGCAGCAACCTGGATATGGGCCTGTTCCTCGGTGGTCATGGTCTCCTGGATCCAATCCAGATACTCGTCAAACAGCTTGTCGATGCGTCGTTTCTCCTGCTCTTTGCGATTTTCCACGATCTGGGCGGGCTGCTGGAGGTCATCAAATTTAAATTCAAGCTGCCGCATCTGGCGTCCACGCAATGTATCCAGGTTTTTTAAGTGCTCGTTGAGTTTCGTATTGATTGTGTTTTCAAAATGATTGCGCCGATCCTTCATCCACTGTTGCGCCTTTTCAACCGCCTTGGGCAATAAGTGGACAAGAAAAAAATCGTCCATCCATGCCAAACGGTTGGGAAGGGGGCGTGTCCCCAACTGGGTGCGGGCCAGCAGAGATTCCAACTCCTCAATTTCCTGAAAAGAGTCGCCTGAGAAGACGACGCCAAACCAGTGATGCACAAGGGGGTGACCTTTGCGGTTGGGCACCAGACCCGACATCAGGAAGACCGTTTCCTCTGGCTGCAAGCCATGGACAAGCGTGATGACGGGAGCCTCATGTCTGCCAAAGGCGGCCAACACCTGGTCATTGACCCATTGCACCACCGGGTTGAGTGCCCACAAATAATGGATGGTTGGCCAGGCATGTTCATCTTTGCGGCTGCGGGCAATCTCCTTTTGAATCACGGTGCGGTCCTGGGAGAGGAAAAACTGTCCGTTCTTGGGCCATATCTCCCTGGGGAGAAAGCGGAAGCGGTGCTCCAACTCCTTGGGTGCGGTGAATTCCACCATCTTGGCATGGGCATCGATTCTCGTTTGCAACGGGCGGGTCTCACCCAAATGGTGCAAGGCCGCTTGCAGGTAGGCATGGTCGTCCGTGAACAGGGAAGGCATTGACGCAGTACAACTGGTCGCACTCTCGCCTTTGGGTGGCGGCACGTCGCCCATGATCATGGCGAGCACATCCAGAGGTTGGACGGCATCTTTGCAAAATTGGGCCTCGAAGGCCGCTGGGGTCAGGCCTGATTCCATGGCTTTGGCGGTGCAATGCTCTTCCTCGGCAATATCATACACCCCCATGAAGGCCGCCGGGTCACCGATATTTTTCATGGCCTGCTCGTCCTTCTGGATGAGCAACTCCAAAATGCGCTGGTCGCCCCGGATCTTGTCGTTGGCACTCTCCGTGGTCAGATAAACGATCTGCGGGGTCTGCTCCTGACCATAACGGTCGATGCGGCCATTGCGCTGCTGGAAAACCATCAGCGACCAGGGAATGTCAAAGTGGATCATGCGATGGGAGAGGTAGTGCAGGTTGATCCCCTCCGCTGCCACATCCGAGGCGATGAGCAGACGAACCGATTCTTCATCCTTCCCAAACGCTTCAACCACTGCTTGTTGATCCACATCGGCCATGGAACCATGCAGGATCTGCACCTGGTCGGGTTTCAGCTTCAGATCCTTGGGTAATGCCTGCTCAAGAAATTTGAGCGTTTCAATGCGTTCCGTAAAAATCACCAACCGGTCGGCGGGGTCGCGCCCGGTCCATCGCAACTCGTCGCGGATGACCCGAACCAGGCGTTGATACTTGCTGAAATGGTCGGGTGTGATGCGTTGTACCACTTCGTGCAAATTCCGCAGTGCCTCAATGTCCGCCAGCAAATCGGGATTATTCTGTTTTTCCAATTGCCGAATCCGGTTGCCGATGGTTTGCAGACAGGCCATTGGGCTGGAAAACAAGGACTTCTCCAGGGTGGTCTTGAAGAGATCTCCCGCTCCCTTGTTTTGATCCAGACGGGTAAAGCGGATGGCGGTCAAGGCATCAAAGGCGGCCTCTTCAAGGGAGGATGCCTGGCAGGCCGACGTGGCGATCGTCCGTTCCTTGAAAGCGGTGGCCACCTGGGACTGGATGTCCATCTTGAAACGTCGGATGAACAACCCCTGGATATCTTCCCGGCTGTACTCC
>CAIWLA010000095.1 GCA_903913345.1 uncultured Magnetococcales bacterium
GAGCAAGGTCAGTGCCGCCAACGCCATGTTGGTCACCCTGACTGCACCCGCAGTAGCCTTGTGGATGGGTGCCGCTTTCAATCAGGAACCGATCCATGGTGGGTTGGTGTTGGGAACATTGTTCACCCACCACCAAGGGACAACCTCGATCATGGCATCGCCAAAGATCCTCGGATCAACACCATTGGATCCCGTTTATCACAAAAATTCAACAGTTAATGTCGTTCGTGGTGGGGCCTGGATCAATTCCGCCGATGGCTTGCGTTCGACTGATCGCGACGGGCTTCCCGCCGAACACCGGGACGACTCCTTCGGCTTCCGAGTCGCAGCCGCACCCAAGAGCACACTCCTTGACGAGCCATCCGAGTCCGACGTTCCGGCATAATGACCACAAAAAACATGGCACCCATTGCTTGTTCCCACCCTCCACCACCCCATCCCATTGTTGACGCACCCGCATTCCATGCTACAATCCACAATAAGAGACAAGGCGGGTGCGGCAGGATGATTTGTATGGTTGTGCTTGAGGGAGTGGCATGGGTGGCGATGGACAAATTCTGGACCGAAATTACCCCATCCCGGTTTACCTGGGAACAAGAGGCACTGGAATTCGTCCGGCAGGGCCTGCCGGACCACGAACCCTATCGCGCCTGGTCCAATTTTGAATTTATCGCCGACAACGGCTCCATCAATGAGGTGGATCTGCTCGTTCTGACCCCAAAAGGCTTTTTCCTGGTCGAGATCAAGAGTCGCCCCGGCCGGTTGACCGGCAACGCGGGCACCTGGATCTGGGAGCAGGGTGGCCGTGAATACCTCACCGACAACCCCCTTATCCTCGCCAATCGCAAGGCCAAAAAGCTGGTTTCCCTGCTGCGCCGACAGGGTGCCCTGCACAACGAACGCGCCCCTTTCCTGGAACCCCTGGTTTTTTGCTCCGCTGAGGCGTTGCATTGCGAACTGGATCCCCATGCCAGAACCGGGGTCTGGTTGCGTGACCGGGAACCCGATGGAGACCTGCCTGGGCGGCCGGGCATTCTGCATGCCTTGACCCAACTGGCGACCCAGGGGGATGCCAGGCGGCAACGCATTGATCGCCCCATGGCCAAAAAGATCAGCCGCGCCATGGAAGAGTCCGGCATTCGCCCATCCAACAAATTTCGCCGCGTGGGGCAGTACCAGTTGGGCGTTCTGCTGGCGGAAGAGGAGAGCTATCAGGAATGGGAGGCCCAACACCTGGACTTGGAAAAGACCCGCCGCCGGGTCCGGATCTACCCGGTCTCCTCCTGGGATCCGAATGCCCGCCCGGTGCTCGTGCGAGCGGTGCAACGGGCGTTCCAGATATTGGAGGGGATCGAACATCCGGGCATATTGCGTGCGGAAAATTATCTGGAACATGAGCTGGGACCAGCACTCATTTTTGAACATTATCCAGGATCTCTGCGGTTGGATCATTACCTGACGCGACAGGTGGCGAGCCTCACTCTGGAGCAACGCCTCCACCTGCTGCGCCAGATGGGCGAGGCTCTGGCCTATGCCCACCAGAAACGACTGGTTCACCGCGCCCTGGGTCCACAGAGTATTCTGATATTGGACCCCGAATCCCAACAACCGCGCAGCAAAATTTTCAACTGGCAAACCGGGCACCGCGACATCGAAACCTCTTCCTCGCGCGGCTTTGCCGCCACCCGGCATGTGCAGGATCTGGTGGAAGATGCGGGCCTCGTCTATCTGGCACCGGAGGTTCATACCGACCCATCGGCCAGTGGCGAGGCGTTGGATGTGTTTTCGCTGGGGGCCATCGCCTTTTATCTGTTCACCGGGAAACCGCCCGCAGTCACCGTGTATGAGATGGTGGACAAACTGACCGAACAGGGCGGATTGCACATCTCTTCGGTCATGGATGGAACCGGGGAAAAGTTGCAGGATCTCATCTTTTACGCCACCCACCGGGATGCCAGCCTGCGCATCGATTCCATGTCGGATTTTCTCGCCCGGTTGGATGAGGTGGAAAGGGAACTGACCCGGCCCGCCGATTTTTCTTTTCATGGCAACCCTGCCGAGGCGAAAGCGGGCGACTTGTTGCAGGGGGGATGGCAAGTCAAAAAGCGTCTGGGCAGCGGGTCGACTGCGGTGGCCTTTCTGGTGGAAAAAGAGGGTCGCCAGGTGGTACTCAAGCTGGCAGCCGAGTTCGACCAGAATGATCGTATCCGGGAGGAGGCGCAGGTCCTGGAAGAGATCCGCCACCCCTGCATCGCTGCCCTGGAAGGAGAGGTGGAGATCGGCCAGCACCGGGGTCTGCTGTTGCAATATGCCAGCAAGGGTACCCTGGTCGACCGCATGCGGCAAGATGGACGCATCCATGCCGAGTTGCTGGAGCGTTTCGGGGAGGATCTGCTACAAGCGGTCAACCACCTGGAGGAGCATGGCATCGCTCATCGGGACATCAAGCCGGGCAATCTGGGCGTGTTGGAAGCGGGCGTCAAGGGCAAGCTGCATTTGATCCTGTTTGACTTTTCCCTGGCCAGGATCTCTCCCGACAACATTCGTGCCGGCACCCCTCCCTATCTGGACCCTTTTCTCATGGAAGCCTCCCGGCGACGTTGGGATCTACATGCGGAACGATTTGCCGCTGCCATTACCCTGTATGAAATGGCCACCGGGGTGCTGCCCAAGTGGGGCGATGGCCGGAGCGATCCGCTTTTGCTGGATTGCGATGTGACCATTGACGGCGAACTGTTCGAGCCTGCCCTGCGAACGGGGTTGAGCGGCTTTTTTGCCCGGGCACTGGCGCGCAAGGTTCGGGATCGGTTTGATACCGGCGAGGAGATGCTGAAGGCGTTCCGGCAACTGTTCCAGGAGGTAAAACGGGCAGAACAGCGGAGCGGCACCGGGGTGTGGGAGAGCCTGCCGGCTGGCCTGGAGCGGACGACAGCGGTGGCCGCTTTGCCCTTCAGTGACCGAGCCCAGACCGCCCTGGAGCGGGTCCAGGTGCGAACCGTGCAGGAGTTGTTGGCCATGCACATCTTCCGTCTCTCCCGCCTGCGCGGGGTGGGACGGGAGACCCAAAAGGAGTTGACCGATGCCCATCGATGTTTGGCGGAGCGATTCCCGGAGCAGACAACGCCCCCTCCCTCTGGCCAGCCGATCAGCCAACCGGGTGGAGAGCAGGAACGTCCGGTGCAAAGTATTGATCTGTTGGTGCAGCAGTTGCTTCCCAGGTTGACCGGGGATGACTCCGACAAAAAAGGACGCACGCTCCGTTTGCACCTGGGATTGGAGGATCCGCAACCTCTCTCTTTGGATGCGGCCTTGTCGCTTTGGCCGGGTCAGGTGGAGATTGCCCAGGCGGTCGGTTTGTCGCGGGGGCGTATCAGCCAGATATTGAGCGAGGCCCGTGACCGCTGGAGCAGGCGTGTCTCATCGCTGACGGCGGTGCGGGAGGAGGTGGCGGCCCTGTTGAATCGCAACGGGGGGGTAATGACCCTGCGGGAGTTGGGGGAGGGGGTATTGGTGCAGCGGGGCTCGGTGCAGCAAGAACCTGACCGGTCGCGCATGGCCCAGGCGGTCACCCGTGCCGCACTGGAGGTGGAGCGGAGTCGAGAGTTACCGCGCTGGATCGAGCGACGCGGCGATGGTCAGATATTCCTGGCCTGGAATGAGGATGGACACGGTCTGGAACGCAGTGACTATGCCATCCGGTTGGGTCGTCGGGCGGATGAACTGGCCGCACTGGACCCCCTGCTCACACCGTCGCGGGTGTTGGAATGTTTGCAGGAGGAGCGGTTGCCGGAGGCGATACCCGCCTTGACGGTGCCCCGTTTGTTGAAACTGGCAGTGCTGGCCTCCCGGACGGCGGCCTTGTCCAGTCGTCAGGAGATTTATCCGAAAGATATCACTGCCGGACGGGCATTGAAGTTGGCGCAGGGGGCATTACTGGGGGCCAGGACATTGACCATCGCCCAGATCCAGGAGCGGGTGAAGGGGCGGTATCCCCTGGTGACGCAGTGGCCGGAACGGCCGGAATTGGATCGACTGCTGGAAGAGGCGGGATGCCGGTTTGAGTGGCAACCAACGGGCGGTCCCCAGGGGGAGGGCATCTATGTCAGGCCGGACGACACCGCCTTCCTGGGTCTGACCAGCACCACCCGCACGGCCAGACAGGGGAGCGGGGAACTGGTTGGGGGTACGGAGGGTATCACCCCGGAGATGGCGGAGGCACGGGCCTTCCAGCAGCGATTGACCAGGGCGGCACGGGAGGGGCTTTTTCTGGCCTTGCGGGTTCCTCCCAGGCACGCGCTCAGCGTGGAACAACGATTGCGGCAGGGTTTTGGCGTAACGGTCCGCAGTTTCGATGCGTTGCTGTTGGCTGCCCTCCGGATTGCGGTCCGGGAGAAGGGCATCAAACGGTGGGAGGTGGTCCTGGAGGCCGACGCGGGCGGGCCGAACGGTGCCAAATGGGACAATTTGCTCGCCCTGGTGGATCTGGCGATGCCCTATGTGGAAGAGCAATTGTCTGCCGAATCCGGCACGGTGTTGCTCACCGATCCCGGTTTGCTGGCGCGCTATCACCGGATGGATCTGATTGGTCGGTTGCAGGAACGTGTCCTGCGGCCGAATGGGATGCATGGCTTGTGGATGTTGATTCCGTCAGACGATCAGAGCATGGGACCCGTCATTGAAGGGGAAGCCGTGCCGGTGATCACGCCGAACCAGTGGGCGCGGGTGCCGGATGGGTGGATTCATGAAACGGTTTGACACTGAACAGGATGGCTTGGC
>CAIWLA010000096.1 GCA_903913345.1 uncultured Magnetococcales bacterium
ACCAGAATTTTCCCCGTTTCGTTCCCCCGAAAGGCGTGCATGAGAGAATTGATCACAAAATTGGTGATGATTTGCGAAAAGGCCCCCGGATAACTGTCAATCTCCAGGGTTTCCGGGCACTGCACCGTCACCGTATGCCGGGTCTGCTTCAGGTGGGGGCGGAGACTGAGCAGGACATGGTGGATATATTCATGGAGTCGAAAGACGCGCCGTTCCTCGTTGGTACGATCGACGGCCACCTGCTTGAAACTGCGGATCAATTCGGCGGCACGGTTTAAATTGTGGGAGATCATCTGGGTCGATTCAGACAGGTCGCTGAAAAAGATCTCCAATTCCGATTTGCGCAGTGAGCCGTCGGCAAAGTGGGCGGCACAGTCCTGGCCCCTTTGTGCCAGAAAGGAGGCGGCCGTGACGCCTGTTCCCAGAGGGGTGTTGATTTCATGGGCCACCCCGGCCACCAGGCTGCCGAGGGAGGCCATCTTTTCCGCTTCCACCAATTGCGACTGGGTCCGTTTGATCATGATCAGTGATTGTTGCAAGGCCTCGTTGGTCATCTGCAATTCCGCCTGACGGGCCGCTTCCCGGCGTCGGGAATGGACAATCTCAGCGGTCATCCAGCGAAACTGTTCTCCCATGATCAGCAGTTGATCCCCCGCCGCGACCGTCTGTCTTTGCAACCCCAATTGTTCAACGGCCGTTTCAACCATTCCTTCCGTAAAACGTTGTACGCTTTTGGTGACCATCCAGATCAAGACAAAAAAAATGACACCCAGTACCGCATAACCGATGGCGCGCTGTTGTCGCTCGGCATGGACAATGGCATCGCTGATCTGGGCAATCCTTGCCAGGGGCACCAGGGTGGCAAAATGGATCGGAATGTCGATGGAAAAGCTGTAATCCAGAAACTTTTTGCCAAAAACCATGTACCGGTTGGTCAATTGATCCACCGTCGAGCCAACCGGGATTTGATCCGGTTGGCTGCTGGCGAAGACCCGATCGGTCTCCCCATGGATGAAGGCCACCGCACTGTCTGTTTCTGTGCTGCCTTGAAACACAGAGAGAAAATCATTGTTCAGGGGGGCGACCAGGGCGAGGAAGGCGGCGGGGTGTTCCGACAAACGGCCATCCTGAACGCCAGTCACCGTAATCAGGTGGGGGATGCCGGAGGGATCGGCCACGATATGGCTGTGTTCATCTGCCGTCAGCAGTTCGGGCAGGATATGCTGCAAAAAGGTCTCCGGGAAGGGGGATGTGCCCTCCTCGCGGATAAACACCTCCCGCAGTCGTTTTTGCCCGTCCAGCAGCAGTATGTAGGGTGCGGCCACCAGACCCCGCATCACCGAGCGGGGCGGCAGCCAGGGGGGCCGATTCTCCCCGATCCACTGGGTGTGGGCATCGGGATGCGTGGCCCATGCCCCGGCCTGGGATTCGACATAATGAACAAGAGGGGTGAGGTAAGAGATCATGCGGACCGACTGCTCTTGCTGGCGCACATACCCATCGAACAGGATGCGATCCCGTTGGGCCTGAACATCGAGTTCATCCAGCAGTTTCTGGCGGAAAATTTCCCGGACTTGCGTCGTCTGCCACAGGTCGGTGCTGACCCAGAACGACAGGCCCAACAGCACCACCACCACCAGGGCCTTGGTGGTCAAGGGGGTGCACCGCCAGAGCCTTCGCCAGAACGGGGGGGAGGTCGCAATCTCCTCTGCCATCACGGTTCTCCGATCAACTCGTCATCCTTGAATTTCCAGCCCTGTTTTTTCAATTCGGCAGCGGGCACCACGTGCAGTGCCGGATCGATCTGCCCGGCGTTATCCATGAGATATTGAACCAGTTGTTGTGCTTTTGGATTGGCGGTATTTTCCGCCGTCCAGGTGGAAACGTTGTAGACCCAGTAAAAGGGATACCGGCCGGTTTTGAGGGTGTTGGCATCCAACGGATCCTGGCCATCAATCCGAATGGCCTTGACGCTGTTTTTGTGTTTGGGATCGTTGACGATCTGCCAGTTTTCCACATAGCCCAGGGTGCCGGGGCTTTTGGCAACGCTGGTCACCATGTCCAGGATGGTCCCCACCTCGTTGATGCGGGGGCCAAACTGCTCTTCGTTGTCCAGAATCAACCGCCAATGTCCCGGTCGGAGTTTGCAATGGAGTCGGGTAATGGGCCGGATCAGGAGATCTTTGGAATATTTTTCCCCGACGACCGGTATTTGCGACCAGCGGGACAGTTTTCCGCGAAAATTATCCCGCACCTGCTCGGAGGTCAGTTGCTCGACGGGATCGGCGGCGTTGGCCAGGATGGCCATGGGCGAGATGCCGACCGTATGCCAACGCAGACCCGGCAGGCGGTCGATTTTGGCCGCCGGACAACAGGAGCCGCCCACATCCACCTCCTTGTGATTGATCCCCTCGGCCGCCGGACCGCAGGTGCCCTCACGGACGGAGACCTTGATCCGGTGGGCCTGGGCATAGGCCTGCACCAGGGGCAACAGCCCCGGATAGATATTCTGGTCCAACAGGAGCACAACCTCGGCCCCGGCATCCTCCGCCCGATAGTGGATGGGTTGTTTCCGCCACTCTTCCGGTTTGGCGGTTATCTCCTCCGGGTTGGAAAAGGGTGGTCCTTTCAAGGTGGTGGGTATCTTTTCTGCCGCCCACCCGTCCGATCCGGGGAGCAGCGGAAAGAGGGTCAACATCGCCAAAACAGGAATGAGCAAGCGTTTCATGGGATCCCCCTGGTACGTGTTGTACGGCATGGATGGTTTGACATACACAAAATTCCCGCCTCGTTTGGTGTCACGTCTTGTCCAGGAATACCCCATCCAGTGACTGGGCATCCAGGATCCGCATGATCCATCTTTCCAGAGAAGGAATGTCAGCCTGGGCCATTTTTGCACTGGCCCATTCTGGTATGGCACCAAAGCGGTGTTGCAACAGATTCGTCAACATCTCCACCTTGCCTTCCTGACGGCCTTCCTGACGGCCTTCCTGACGGCCTTCCTGACGGCCTTCCCATTTGCCTATACCGTAGGTGGACTCCACCATACTGGCCTGATAGTGCAGGTCATCTTTGTAGTACTCATAGGACTGCCGCTCCCGTTCTGGAAGTTTCAATATGTCGAGCTGCTCCTTGGCTTTGATCAGACCACGCGCGGTGAAATTGTCACGAATTTCCTCATTTTTGAGAAAATAGATCCACTCGTCCAATGTGTTGCGTGCAATATTGTCGAAACGGTTCACCTTGATCAGATAATACTCTGGGAAGAGTGCCGTCACCGAGTCCCGACGAAACAGTGCCCTTTGTCCTTCGTTGAGATGCAACTCATCGTTGGTATGCAGTCCTTTGAACGTGGTGGTTCCCCGATAGATATAGTCGGTGCCCTCCCCCAGGTCGAAGTACAGAATGCTGACCGAAATCACCTTGACGACATGGGAGTAGGGTTCTCCTTCGGAAAGATGTTCGGTAATAACCTTCGCCGTCCCGTACAAAAGACGCTGCAGATAATCCAACTCCCGTTCGTACTGAAGCTCAATGATGATCAGTTCGCCTTGGCCATTTTTTACTTTGAGATCCACCCGGTTGTGTTTGTCGTATCGCGCATCCTGGTTGCTCTCACTATCCAGAATTTCCAGGATGTGTACATCATCATGGAGCAGTTCACTCAAAAAACCGTCCAGAATTTCAAAGTTGGCCTTGCTGCGCAACAACCGCTTCAATGCCCAATCAAAGCTGATCAACTGGCGTTGTTTCATCTCGTTTGCTCCTCCGAAAAAAATCCGGTTTTTGTCAGTGACCTGGCCGGTCCATCGGTTGGCTTCACGCCAAAGAGGCGGTACGGAAAAAGGATCGGGTGCCATTGACCAATGCCACGACCAGGGCATTTTGATACGCCGGTTTAAGCAGTTGCATCTCTTCATCCCGGTTGGACAGGAAGGCCATCTCTACCAGCACAGACGGGATGTCGGGTGCTTTCAACACGGCAAATCCCGCCTGTTTGACGGCGCGGAAATGGAGGCGCATGGAGGGAACCTTCCTGAGGGAGGCCAACAGTTTGCCACCATAGGCCATGGCCCGTTTGCGGGACTCTCGTTGCGAAAGGTCCATCAGAATATTCCGCAAGGTTGGATCGTCTATCTGCCTCAGATCCACCCCGCCGATCAGGTCGGCACGGTTTTCGTGCTCGACCAGATGGCGCAACGCCGCATCCGGTTCCGGTTTGCCCGTGTTGGACAAGCAGTAAACCGATGCGCCCCGGGCCGAAGGAATCCGAAAGGCGTCCGCATGAAGACTGATGAACAGATCCGCCCGGTATTGACGGGCAATGGCCACCCGCTTTGGCAGCGGCACAAAATAGTCACCCGTGCGGGTCAGGTGGGCCTCAAAACCCGCCGCACCCAACGCCTGCACCAACTGCCGGGCCACCGTCAGGGTCACCTGTTTTTCATAGGTTCCCCGATGACCGATGGCACCCGGATCCACCCCGCCGTGACCGGGATCCACCACAATGATCGCCGCTCGTCGCCCGGCTTGCACCACCCGTTTGGTCCGGGCCGCCTCGTCGTGTTCCTGGGTTGGTTCGCCCGCACGAAGAACAGAGGCAGGCCATATCAAACCGCAGGCAGAAAAGAACAGTGCTTTCAACAACGTTCGCCGCATCATGGTCTGTAAACGTCTCCTTCTGTCCGTCTCCTGGGCGGTTCGGTTTGGGCACTCCCCCCATGGACGAGTCCATCCGTCACGTTAACCCGCTACAGGCGTATCCTACCAGACGAAACCATGTACTGTAAAAGAGGAAAAATGGTTTACCCATGCAGGTTTTGCAAGACTCGTTGCAACGGGTCATCCAGTGGGGCCTCCACCGAGATCCTCTCCCCGGTACCGGGATGGGGGAAGGAGAGTCGCCGGGCATGGAGAAAGAGACGATGCAGACCGGTCTTGCGCATCCGCAGGTCAAACGCCGAGTCGCCATACTTGTGATCCCCGGCCAGAGGATGGCCGATGGCCTGAAAATGGACACGAATTTGATGGGTCCGTCCGGATTCCAGAAAGACCTGCACCAGGGAGGCGTTGGCAAAACGGGTCATCACCCGATAACGGGTCCGGGCCGCCAGTCCGTGGTCGGTCGAGACGACCATCCGCTCCCCGGAACGGACGACCCCTTTGGTCAATGGCAGATCGATCAACCCCTCGTCCGGTTGTGGATGACCCCGTACCAGTGCCAGGTACTCCTTTTCCACGGTGCCCGTTCGAAAAGCGGCTGCCATCTCGCGCACCGCCACCGGGGTCAAGGCCAACAACAGACATCCAGAGGTATCTTTGTCCAGGCGGTGGCACAATTCGGGTCGGAGCAGGCTCTCTTCCCATTCCAGCAGACGGCGCACCGCATCCACGGCCCCCCAGGTGGTGCCGCTGCCGCTGTGAACGGCCATCCCCTCCGCCTTGTTCAGTACCAGCAGGGTTTCATCCCGCCAGACAATCCGTTCCCGCACGGCCCGCACCCAGGAATCCGGTGGAAACGGACGATTCCGGGGGTGGTCGTCCGGTTCTTCCAGACGAACGGGTGGCAGACGCACGGCATCCCCGACGGCCAGGCGTACCCCGCCCCGCGCGCGACCACTGTTCACCCGAACCTGTCCGGTACGCAACAAGCGGTGAATCAACGAGTAGGGCATGCCGGGCCAATGGGCGTGCAGAAACCGGTCTATACGCATCCCTGCATCGGCATCGGTGACGGACAGATGCTGGACAGTAGAAAAATTTTCCCCAACACATGATGGATCTTTCTCTCTTTTTTCAAAATGAGAGATACACATCTTTACGTCCATGCGGTCTATATCCTATAATGATCATTTGTGGCTTGGTGGCATCGGGCATTGTTCCGGTTGACGACGACCAGAAGGGGGGTCGGGGCCACCGCCAGACGATATATGAAAATGGCTTCTTTTCACAATTTATACACCAAAAAACCTTCAAATACGACCCGCCCCGGTGTAGATGGACATTTTATTGTCCTGCCCGATGTGGTCAGGGTCACGCACGAGACAGGAGTATCACAGACAATGACCAAGCGCATGCTGGTGGACGCCACCCACGCAGAAGAGGTTCGCGTGGCGGTGGTCCAGGACCAGCGGTTGATCGATCTTGACATAGAAACCGCTTCCAGGGAACAAATCAAAGGTAACATCTATTTGGCCCGCGTTACCCGGGTGGAGCCGTCCCTGCAGGCTGCCTTCGTCGAATTTCACAGTGGTCGACAAGGGTTTCTCTCCATTAACGACATACACAACAAATATTATCCGCCCGAAGAGCCGGAACGGGAGGGAAAAAATGCCCACCCGGACAACAAGTCCCTCCATTCTGCCCAGGAGGCGGCGGCCAGAGAATCCCCCGCCGCCCAGGCCGACGAAGATGATCTGTCGGATGAGTTGCCGCCCATGGACGAACTGCGTCCCCGCGCCAGACGCCGCCATCTGCCCATTCAACGCCTGCTGACGCGGGGGCAGACCCTGTTGGTACAAGTGGTCAAGGAGGCCCGAAGCAATAAAGGGGCCTCACTGACCACCCACATCTCCCTGGCAGGCCGTTACACGGTGTTGCTGCCGGAAAATTCGGGTGGTGGCGGCATCTCCCGCAAGATTACGGATCCCGTGGAACGCAAACACCTGAAAGAGGTGCTTTCCTCCATGGAAATTCCCGGTCATGTCAGCCTGATCATCCGTACCGCCGGTCTGGGACGCACCAAGCGGGAGGTGGCCCGCGACATGTCCTACCTGTTGCGCCTCTGGAAAATGATCGAGGACAAGGCCAAACAATTAAAACCGCCCGAACTGATTCACGAGGAGGGGGATCTGATCATTCGTGCCATCCGCGATCTGTACACCACGGATATGGAAGAGATCCTGATCGATGGTCAGGAGGGATACCGCATCGGCAAGGATTTTATGCGCCTGTTGATGCCGCGCTATGTCAAGGTCGTGCAGCCCTACAAGGATTCGCTGCCGCTTTTTGCCCGTTACCAGATAGAGAACCAGATTGAATCCATGCACGAACGCAAGGTTCCTTTGCGGGCGGGCGGCTCACTGGTGATTGATCCCACGGAGGCCATGGTCACCATTGACATCAATTCGGGTCGCTCCACGCGGGAAAGGGATGTGGAAAGTACAGCCTTCAAGACCAATCTCCAGGCGGCGGAGGAGATTGGCCGACAGTTGCGTCTGCGTGACCTGGGCGGCCTGATCGTCATCGATTTTATCGACATGGAGGACAAAAAGCACAACCTGGAGGTTGAAAAACAGCTCAAAGAGGCCCTCAAATTGGACCGCGCCAAGATTCAGATTGGCAAAATTTCCTCGTTCGGGTTGCTGGAACTCTCCCGGCAGCGGATGAAACCCACCTTCAACGAAACCAGTCGTCTGGAATGTCCCCGCTGCAAAGGGTTGGGAACCATTCGTTCCATCGAGTCCGCCTCCATTCATCTCTTTCGCCAATTGGAGGAGGAGGTGGCCAAGGGTCGGTACAGCCGTTTGACCTATACCACCTCCCAGGAGATGGCCAATTATTTGCTGAACAACAAGCGCGACCAGATTCGGAACATGGAGGTGCAGCATGACATTGTCATCCTGATCTACGGGGATCCCAGTCTGCAAACGCCGGAATTTCACAAAAACCGCGTCGAACGTACCCCGGAGGAGTTGGAGGCCCGCGAGGCCATGCAATCCCAATCCATCGCGGTCACTGAGGAGCCGGAGGAACCAGACTATTTTCCAGATGACCTGGACGATCTGGATGACGAGTCCGATGAGATGGAAGATCGCCAACGCGAAGAGACCAGAAAGACATCTCGAAATCGACAGGGGGTCAGCAGCCAGGAACCGGGCAAACCCCCTGCGGAGCCGGTCAACGCGCCCGGATCCGGTGAGCCTGTCCATCCCGCCGAACCGGAAACAGCGGAAAAGGGCCGTCGTCGTCGCCGCCGACGGAAAAAACCGGGTGCATCGCCCGCCCCGATTCTCCCCGGCATGGAGGGCATGGAATCCGGGGAGAAGGCGGTTGCGCCCGCCATCGTGGAGGGGGGGGTGCCACCTGCCGAGACCACCAGACCCGCCGCCGCACCCGGCAGACGCCGGGCAGCGACCCCGCGGTCACCCGCCATCCACAGTGGGGCGGTTGTGCCCGTCGTGGCCCATGATGGTTCCGAATCTCTCGCGGAGGAGGCCGTTGCCATTACGCAGGTGCCCGGTTTGTATCGGTTGGGCCATGCGGCGCACGCCGAACCCAGTCCGGTTTTGGCTGCCGATGCCCTGACTCCTTCCGCAGAATCTTCGTCTGCTTCCGCAGAAGGGGGGATGGGCGAACTCAATCCGGGGGGTGAAGCGGTGGGTTCTCCGGCCCCGGCCCGCCCAAGACGGCGACGCCGACGTCGGCGGCCCAGCTCCTCGTGGACACCGCAGACCCTGGAAGGGGCGACTCAACAAGAGGAGACGGAGGAGACGGAGGAGACAGAGGAGATGCTGCCAGGGGATCCGATGGCGTCTGGTTCAGCCGTTCCGGAAGGGAGACCTCCAGAAGAGACGGACCCTCCAACCGCACAACCGGGTGCGGAGAGAGAGGGGGGTGATCCGCCCGTGGTCCCGATGGTCGTGGCCCGTGAACCCTCGGCAGCAGAGATCGTCGCCCATTCTGATTCGGAAGGGGGTGACGGGCAGGGGGTGGAGACCACCGTGATTGCACCAGAGATCGATGCGATTCCGGTGGTTGAGCCGGTGGTCGAACCGGTGGTCGAACCGGTGGTTGAGGATGCCCCGGTTCTTCCCAAAGCCAAGGTGACCAGAACCAGAACCGTGCGCAGCAAGGTGGTCAAAGAGGAGGTTCCTGCATCGGAAAAGAAGCCAAGGGTTGCCCGCAAGCGGGTGGCAAAGGCACCGGTCGATGCGGCAGTGGTGGCTGATGCAGAAGTGCCTGTTCCCGCAGAAGTGCCTGTTCCCGTGGAGACGGATACCCATTCATAAAACCCATTCCCTCCCCTCTGGCGGTCTCGGTCAGACCCATCCAGAGGGGGGGATGGTCCCATTCCCCCTGTTCGACAGAAATGAAGGAGCCATACACCATGCAAACGCCCATTATTTTGGACCTGCCTGCCGGAGAGCATTATATCTGTCTGTGCGGAAAGTCAAACAACGCACCCTTTTGCGATGGATCCCATCAGGGAAGCGGGCACCATCCACGCCATGTCATCCTGGAGTTCTCTGGACGGGTGGCGATCTGCTCGTGCCTGAAATCCGAATCCCCCCCGTTGTGTGACGGATCGCATGAGGGATAAGATCCCGGATTCGCTTCAATTGCGTATATGGGCCAGATGGAAACTTTCAATCCCCCCCAGGTTGGGCAGGTGCCCTGACAGATCGATCAGCGAGGTGCGTGCGTTTTTTCCAAGCGAAATGATGATAAATCGCCATTCTGAATGGCCATCCTGAAACGCAATGGTGACGGAACTCAAGACAATCTGGTAATTGACCTCCAGCATGAACTGCTGGATATTTTCCTGTCGCGGCACCACTCCCTTCTGAAACTGAAGGGTGACGGAGATGACATGATGGGAGGGTAAAAAAACCTCGAACCAGTTGCCCCAAATCATGAATCCGGCTGACAAAAAGGTGAGCAGAATCGCGGCGGCATAGAATCCGAGTCCGACCAGAATGCCGATGGCGGAGGAAGACCAGATGGAGGCAGCCGTGGTCAAGCCACTGATATTCAGTCCATCCTTCATGATGACGCCCGCACCGAGAAAGCCAACGCCGGTGACGATACCTTGAATGGTCCGCGTGGGATCCGTCAGTCCCAGACCCAGGGCATGACCGCCAAACCAGTGTCCGGGGTAGCCCGAAGCGATGGTCAGGGCAGCCGATGTCATGCAGACCAGCCCATAGATTCGCATCCCCGCCGCCCGTCCATGGAAGGAACGTTCATACCCGACCAGAATGCCCAGCAACAGGGCACCAGAAATATTGAAAAACAGGACCATATTCATGGCGAGAGCCGATGAATCCCAATAGCTCGACAAGGCGGCAAAAGTCAGTTGTTCCATGTGATCCGTTTCTCCAGGTTTTTTTTTGTCGGGCCTATACAACGGTGTGGGCGGACAGATCCAGCACACGCGCAATTTCATCCACGCTCACAATGCCTTGCAAGACGAGGCGAATGCCGTCCTGGGCAAGGGTTCGGAACCCTTTTTGTACCGCCAGTTTGAGAAAATCACCCTTGGTGCCGTGGTGGGCGATCAGATCATCAAATTCATCATCCATCCGAACCACCTCTATCACCGCCGTCCGACCCTTGAAACCGATCCCGCCACAGGCCTCACACCCGACCGGGCGATAGATGGTCCCCTCGGAGTGGGGATCCATTTCCAGAATGCGTCGTTCCTGGGGGGTTGGCCGACCGACCCGTTTGCACCGTACACAGAGCTTGCGCACCAGTCTCTGGGCCAGGACACCACTGACATTGCCCGATAAAATTTCCGCATTGACGCCAATATCCAACAAACGGGGAAAGGCCCCCAGGGCCGAGTTGGTATGCAGGGTGCTGAACACCTTGTGCCCGGTCATGGCCGCCCGCAGGGCCATCTGCGCCGTATCCTGATCCCGAATCTCACCCACCAGAATAATGTCTGGATCCTGCCGCAATATGGAACGAATCCCTTCCGAAAAACCCAGATTGGCCGCCGGATTGACGGGCGTCTGCCGCACAATCGCCATGGGGTATTCGACCGGATCCTCCAAGGTCATGATATTGACCTCTTTGGTATTTAAAAAATGAATCATGGAGTAGAGTGTGGTCGTTTTTCCGCTGCCGGTTGGGCCGGTCACCAGGACGATCCCTTCCGGTCGGGTCAGCACTTTGAGGAGGGTCAAGAGGGTATCGTCCGCCAGTCCCAATTGTTCCAGTGGCAAAAACCCTTTGTTGCGATCCAGTACGCGCAACACCATGTTTTCGCCATGGGTCGTGGGTTGGGAGGCCACGCGAAAGTCGATGGTTCGCCGGGAGATGGAGATGGAAAAACGACCGTCCTGGGGTGCCCTGGTCTCGGCGATATTCATGCCGCTCAAAATTTTGATGCGCACGACCATGCCGGAGAGATAATCCTTGTGCATGCTGCGTATCTCGGTGAGCACACCGTCTATTCGATACCGGATGC
>CAIWLA010000097.1 GCA_903913345.1 uncultured Magnetococcales bacterium
CCGGTCATAGACGACCCCCACCAACAGGAAGAGCGCGCCCGCGACGACACCATGGTTGACCATTTTCAGGATGCCACCCTCCAGACCCTGCTGGTTGTAGGCGAACAGGCCGATGGTGACGAAACCCATATGCGAAACCGATGAATAGGCGATCAATTTTTTCAGATCTTTCTGCACCAGGGCCACCAATGCCGTATAGACAATGGCCACCAGGGAGAGGCCAAAGATGAGCGGGACAAAAAAGCGCGAGGCATCGGGCAAAATGGGCAACGAAAACCGCAAGAAACCATAGGCACCCATCTTCAGCAGAATGCCGGCCAGGATGACCGAACCCGCTGTGGGGGCCTCCACATGGGCATCGGGCAACCAGGTATGGACCGGCCACATGGGTACCTTGACCGCAAAGGAGGAAAACAGCCCCAGAAAGAGCCAGACCTGCAACCCGAAGGAGAAGGGGATGCCCATCAGGGCCGGGATGGAAAAGGTGCCCGCCTTGAAGCCCATGATCAGGATGGCAATCAACATCAGCACCGAACCGGCCAATGTATACAGGAAAAATTTGAAAGCGGCATAGACCCGGTTTTTTCCACCCCATATGCCGATCAGCAGAAACATGGGGATCAGCATGGCCTCCCAGAGGATATAGAAGAGGATAAAGTCCAGGGCACAAAAGACCCCGATGACGAAGCTCTCCAGGGCCAGAAAGGCCACCATATAGGCCTTGACCTGTTTCTGGACACTCTCCCACGAGGCCAGGATGCAGATGGGCGTGAGCAGTGCCGTCAGGAGCACAAAGGGCAGACTGATGCCATCCACGCCCATCCGGTAGGTGATCCCATAGGCGGGCAACCAGGGCACCTCTTCCATGAACTGGAAGGCCGCCGAGTGGGCATCAAAGCCATTCAGCAATCGCAGGCTCAGGAAAAAGGTCACGAGGCTGACACCCAGGGCTAAATACCGAGCCACATGGGGATTGTCTTTGACGCCAAAGAACAAAACCAGCGCACCAACCAAGGGAAGAAATGTTACCAAGCTCAGCATTGCCAAACCTTTTTTTTAACAGTTTTAAAAACCATTGCCGGGTATCAGGTGTACAACGACACCAACACCAACACACCGATCAACATGGCAAACGCATAATGATACACATATCCCGTCTGCAACCGCCGCATCAGCTGCGCCAGTCGTCCGCACAATGAGGCCACCCCATTCACACATCCATCGACAATCCCTTCATCACCGATATGCCACAACCCTTCCCCGATCTGCTTGGCCGTCTGCACAAAGAGCCGGTCATAGAGTCGATCAAAGTACCAGGCATTCAGCAAAAACTGGTACAGCCCCCGGTACCGCTCGGCCAATCGATGGGGCAGACCCGGATCCTGGACATAGAGCCGATAAGCCAACCCCAACCCGATCAGGAACATGGCAAACGGCGACCACTTCACCCAGCCACTCACATGGTGGGCATGTTCCATGGCATCATGCCCCGGAGCCAGGAAAATGGCCGATTTGAACCAGCCCAGATGGGTCATGGATTCGCCCAGCGAACCGGCAAAGAGCGCGCCCAACGCCAACACCACCAGCGGCAGCAGCATCACCCAGGGCGACTCCTTGGCATGATCATAGCTGTGATGATCCGCCGGGTGGCCATGGAAGGTCATGAAGATCAGGCGGAAGGAGTAAAAGGTGGTCAAAACCGCCGCCACCATCCCCAACACCCAGGCCAGGGTGCCAACCGGGGTATGGGCCGCATACGCCGCCTCCAGGATGGCATCCTTGGAATAAAAACCGGCCAGGAAAGGAAACCCGGTCAGGGCCAGTGTCCCAATCATCATGACGGCATAGGTGATCGGAATTTTTTTCCGCAGTCCGCCCATCTTGCGCATATCCTGCTCATGGTGCATGGAATGGATCACCGCACCCGCGCTCAGGAAGAGCAGGGCCTTGAAAAAGGCATGGGTCATCAGATGAAAAATGGCCGCCGAATAGGCCGAGACCCCCGCCGCAAAAAACATGTATCCCAACTGGGAGCAGGTGGAATAGGCAATCACCCGCTTGATGTCGTTTTGCACCAAACCCACCGTGGCGGCGAAAAAGGCCGTGGTCGCCCCCACCAGAGTCACCACCGTCAGGGCGGTGGGCGACAGTTCAAACAGGGGCGAGGCGCGACAGACCATGAACACCCCGGCGGTCACCATGGTGGCCGCATGGATCAAGGCGGAGACCGGAGTCGGCCCCTCCATGGCATCCGGCAACCAGGTGTGCAGAATAAACTGCGCCGACTTGCCCATGGCCCCCCCAAACAGCAACAGGCAGATCAGGGTGATGGTCTCCACCGAACCACACAGCGGAAAATCCAGCGTCGGGGGATATTGACC
>CAIWLA010000098.1 GCA_903913345.1 uncultured Magnetococcales bacterium
GTTTTCATTGGCGATAACGGTTCCGGGAAAACCTCGATTCTGGATGCCATGGCCAGGGGATTGAGTTGGCTGGCACCCCGCATCAAACGAGAGCGGGGAATGGGCAATTCCATGAACGACAATGAAATCCTGAACGGCAAATCGAGTGCCAGCATCCAGTTGGATGTTCAGCATGGGGGTAAGGAGTATCAATGGTCCTTGACCAAAACCCTCAAAGGCCGCAAAGAGGATCGGAAAAGCCACCTGGAGTCGGTCAACGCATTGGCTGATCATTTTCGTACCGCACTGACAAACGACGCAGAATCGGTCTCCTTGCCCCTCATCGCCCACTATCCCGTGGAAAGGGGTGTGTTGGATGTCCCCTTGAAGATCAAAGACCGCCATCCTTTTGATCAGTTGGATGGTTATGACAAAAACCTTTATCAAGGGGTCGATTTTTGGCGTTTTTTCGAATGGTTCCGGGATCGGGAAGACATCGAAAACGAGTCTCGCGCACAACAGGGTGCCAGAGACGAGCAATTGACCGCTGTTCGTCATGCCATCCATACTTTCATGCCCGGTTTTTCCAATCTGCGCGTTCAACGCCGCCCCCGTCTGCAAATGATGGTTGACAAGGGGGATCTCTCCCTGAATGTTGAGCGACTCTCCCAGGGCGAAAAATCCCTCATGGCCCTGGTGGGGGACATTGCCCGCCGTCTGGCCATGATGAACCCGGCCCTGGACAATCCCCTGGAGGGGGAGGGGATTGTCCTGATCGATGAGGTGGATCTGCACCTCCATCCCCGCTGGCAACGGACCATTGTTGGCCGTCTGGCCACCACTTTTCCCAACATCCAGTTTATTCTGACCACCCATTCGCCCATTGTCATCAGCCAGGAGCGGGATCTGCGCGGGTTTGTCCTGTCGGACGGGGTATTGGAGCCGATGGGAGAGACCTATGGCCTGGATGTCAATCTGGTTCTGCTCCAGGAGATGGGGGCCGCCATCCGCAATCCGGAGGTGCAGGGCAAACTGGACGCGCTGTTGAATGCCATCCAGGACGGGCAGTTGGATCCGGCTCGTGACCAGTTGCAGACCTTGCGGCAGACGCTCCCCGCCGATCATCTGGAAATGGCCAAGGCCGAACTGTTGCTGCGTCGTCTGGAGGTTCGGCGCGCGGCCAGCGGCGAGGCGCGTCATGCGCAGGATTGAGAAGGGCGCGCCACCGCCAGAGTTGACCCATTGGCTGCGCAAGAATCCCCATGGGCGTTATGATGACATGGAGGATGGCTCGCGTCGCGCCATTCGGTGCGCGGCCATCGTCGAACAGCATGGTCTGTGCGCCTACTGCTGCGCCCGGATTGATGTCGATTCCAGTCACAACGAACATGTCATACCTCAATCCAGGGATCCAAACCGCACCGTTGATTTCAGCAATCTGGTTGCCTCGTGCAAGACCGACAGGCAATGTGGCAAGGCCAAAAAAAATCAGGTGCTGCCCCTGACACCATGGGATCCGAGGTGCGAAACCGACCTGATATTTTCTCTTTCCGGTGCGGTGAAGGGAGCCAACATCCCTGCAACGGAGACCATCCGTATCCTCAACCTGGACAATCGTGCCCTGCGTGAGAAGAGAAAGAGGATGATTGATTGCCTGATCTATCAGGAAGGCAACCTGCAACTCCTGGATGACAATCTTCTGAAAATTCTCCTGGACGAGATGCAGCCGATCGATCCCGATGGGTGCCTCCAACCCTATGCCCCGGTTCTGGTCCACATCCTCCGCCACTATTTATCCGCCTGAGGTACCAGACCACCGGACAGACCATTGCCTTTTGGCCATCAGAATATTACCCTCCGACAGAACGTCTGGCCGTTCGAATTCCACCCCCATATCCTGGTGACAGGCCCCCATGAAGAGACGCCCCACTGCCCCGGTCGTTATCCCTGTCACCACCCTGATCGAACAGGGTCGCCGGGCGTTGGTGGATGGGCAGTGGCGGGAGGCGGTGGAGCGGTGCAAGCAACTCCTCAAACAGGATCCCACCGGCGGATGGGAACCCCTGCTCGCCGAGGCCTACGAAGGACGGGCCGCCGAGTTGGCGGGCAAGGCCATGCACAAGGAGGCCCTCATCCTCCTGGACAATGCGGATCGCCTCTGGACCACTCCACGGTGCAACCCGCTCCGACTGACCTGTCTGGTGGCCGTTGGCCGACTCTCCCAGGCCGTTGCCTGCTACATGCGGGCGGAGGCCACCCTGCCAACGACCCGCCCCGGCCTGTTTCCCTTTTTACAAGAATATGTGGCGGTCCTGCTGCTCCTGGAGGCGGATGCGGTCGCCTCGGTGCCCCTCAATCCCCCCTGGCCGGACCAGGCGGCGGCCGCCCGCCGGGCGTTGGCCGCCTTTTGTCGACCGGGGCAGCCCGATCTGGAACACCACCTGCGCCAGATTGCCGTCCGTTCCCCCTTCAAGCCGTTGCGCCTGATTCTCAAGGCCATGGGGGTGGTGCGGGAACAACCCGACAAGGCGCAGGAATGGGTGGCTGCCATTCCGGCCTCTTCGCCCTGGGCGGGCATGGCGGGGCTGATCCCCCTGTGTACCATGGAGATGACGGAACTCCTGCAACGCACCGATGACCTTTCTCCACCGGCGGTGGCCATCGCCGTGGCCTGGCGGGGAATCTCCCCGGAGCCATGGCAGAGGGTGCAGGGGTTGCTGAAGGCCACTCCGGCACGGGTTTTGAGTGCCGTGCTGGATCGCAACCTCCCCTGGGCCATCCCGGAGGCCCCCTTGCGGCGGATGGCCTTTTTGTTGCTGGTGGCCGATCCCAACGCTCTGGCCGTGTTTGAACGCCGCTTTGGCCCCCTGGATGAGCTGGAAAAGAGACGGTTGGCGGCCCTGGCCAAAACGCGCACCGCCCAGCGGGCGGCGGAGGTTATACGGGCTTGGCAACTCTACCTGAACCAATTGAAAGCGACACCGGATATTCCCGATCACCCGATCAAGATGGCCATGACCCATCGTCTCCTGGCCACCCTGATCGGTGGAGGGGATCCCGAAGACCCCCAAGTCCTATCGCACCTGGAACAGAGTCTGACCTATGACCCCGGTGATCGCTCCAGCCATCGGATGCTCCTTGCCCACCACAAGGAACAGGAAGAGGGGAAGGACTATCGCCGGGTTTTGGAACGGGCACTCCAGCAATTCCCGGAGGATGCGGAATTTTTATACGCAGCGGTGCAGTCGGCGTTGCAGAGCCAATCCTTCAAAAAGGCCTCCCGCTTGGCCAAACGGTTGTTGGCGCAGGATCCCCTTCATGCCGGGGTGCGGCGGGCGTTGGTGGGGGCCTGTCTGGCCCAGGCGCGCAAGCAGGTCAAAAATGGCCGGGTGGATCTGGCGGTCAGGGAGTTGGCAGAGGCCTCCACCTGGGAACGACCCGCCGAACGGGATGGGGTGTTGCAGATCAATCAGGCCTTTCTGGCCTGGCTGACGGGCGCGACCGCCGAGGGCGATGACCTGCTGGCCGCAGGCAAACAGCAGGCGGGGGATGATCTCTCCGCCTGTCTGCGGGCTGAGATGGAAGGATGTCGGATGGAACTGCCCGCCCCGTGGCCGGCACAACTGACGGAGGCGTTGCGACTCTCTGCACGGGCGGCCGCCACGCGGGAGGCCACCCTCGCCCTGGTACAGGTGGCGCAGGCGTATGTGGGCGAGAACCGTCTGCGGCTCCGATTGACGGATCTCGCCGATTATTGGCTGCGGGCCAGCAAACTGGCCTTCACCCTGGAAGAGTTTCGTGCCATCTGTCATCTGTTGGCCAAGGCTGGCGTCTATGGCATTCTGACGCCCTATGCCACCCAGGGTGAAAAAAAATGGCGGGACCATCAGATCTTTGTCTATTATCGGCTTTTGGCCAAATACAAGGGGCCACGACCCAACATCGCCCCACGGGACCGGGATCGGTTGCATGCCGTCCTGGAGCAGGCCGAAGCGCAGAAAGACCATGCCCTGGTCGCGGAGTTGGAAGAGTGGTTGGATGAAGGGGATCCCTTTGAGGATCTGGATTTTATGCCGCCGTTCATGCCCCGATCCGGATCCAGTCCCGAACAGGCGGAGCAGACGATCACCATGCTGCTGACTGGGGTTGCTCGTATGTTTATGGATGCCAATCCGAGACTCTCGTCCCGCGACGAGATGAGAGGCTTCCTGATGGATTTCCTGAAGGAGGCCCCCTTGAGTGCGGCAGACAAGAAAAAATTGGTCAGCGATCATGACCGCATCCTGGAGAAGGTATTGGATGAACTGTTTCCCCCGGTGGTGGACCGGAGACCGGATCCGCCGTCCGCCAAAGGGCGCGCCCGTCCGGTCGATCCCAGACAATTGATTCTGGATTTTGACGACCCATGAAAGATCCCTTTATTTTGTTGAACATTGATGAAGAGGCGGATGACGAGGCCGTGCGCACGGCCTACCTGCAACAGGTCCGTGCCTGTCCACCGGAGCGCGACCCGGAACGGTTTCAGGCGATCCGCCAGGCCTACGAGACCATTGCGGATCGGCGGGCGCGTATGGGTGTCCGACTGTTTTTCGTGCCCGAACCGGATCTGCCCGCCCTGCTGGCTCCCCTGCTTGGGGGGGGATCGCCCATACCGCCCAGTGAACAGAATATCAGGGCACTCCTCTCTGCCTCGCTGCGGAGTGTCCAGTGGCCCCTTGAACCGGAGAAGCGATAAGATGTGGTCCCCCACGCAAGAGGCGTTGCTGGCCCAATTTCGCACCTATCTGGAAGAGATGTCGGCCAACGATGACCCCCCGGAGAGTCCCGAAGGGGTCGATTTGTATACCCTGCTGGGTGAACTGACCGCCTTGAAAAACGAGGTGCGGATCGAATCCCGGCAGGTCAAGGGTGCCCTGGATCAATTCCGGGGGCTGGTGGAGCCGTTGCAGACGGGTCAGGCGGCCCTGCAAGGCGAGATCGCCCATTGGCGCGAGGCCGGGCGTCGTGCGGCCCAGGAGGCTTTGCGCCCGGTGTTGCTGGAACTCCTGGAGGTGCGGGATCGTCTGGCCGCCGGGTTGGCCATGAAAATGGACCAGAAACTCTCCAAGCGGGTGCTCAGACGGTTATGCCGCCAGGAACAGTCCCTGTTGGCCGCCTGGCGCGAGGGGCAGGAGATGACCTTGCGTCGTCTGGATCAATTATTGGCCAGTCAATCCGTGCTGCCCATCGAGGTGGTGGACCGTCCGCTGGATCCGCGCCTGGCGCGGGCGGTTCGGGTGGAGTCGCATCCAGGGGTGGCCCAGGGGATGGTGGTGACCGAGTTGCGCAGGGGATTTTTCTGGCAGGGTGCCGTGTTGCGACCGGCGGAAGTGGTGATCAACAAAGGCAAGGAGTCGTAACAGATGGCAGAAGAGGCGGTCGTTGGCATTGACCTGGGTACCACCAATTCGGAGGTGGCCATTTATGC
The DNA here is from genome assembly GCA_903913345.1 of uncultured Magnetococcales bacterium. Lineage (GTDB taxonomy): Bacteria > Pseudomonadota > Magnetococcia > Magnetococcales > Magnetaquicoccaceae > Magnetaquicoccus. The sequence goes on from CAIWLA010000098.1 coordinate 5,447, forward strand.
CCAGGGGCGCGTCACGGTGATCCCGGACGCCGAGGGGCGCACCATTCTCCCCTCCTTTGTGGGGGTGGCGGAGGATGGCACACTGCTGGTGGGGGAGGAGGCCCGCAACCAGTATATTGTCTTCCCGGAGCGGACCATCCGCTCGATCAAGCGGCGGATGGGCGAGGCGGAACCGGTGACCATGGCGGGACAATCCTACCTGCCCCAGGAGATCTCGGCCATTATTTTAAAGCGGCTGAAAGGGATGGCCGAGGCCCATCTGGGTCAACCGGTGCGGAAGGCGGTGATCACGGTCCCCGCCTATTTTTCCGATGCCCAACGCCAGGCCACCCGCGAGGCGGGTGAAATCGCCGGGCTGGAGGTGTTGCGCATGATCAATGAGCCGACGGCGGCGGCTCTGGTCTATGAGGCGGGTCGGCAGGAGGGCAAAAAAATTCTGGTCTATGACCTGGGGGGTGGCACCTTCGATGTCTCGGTGGTGCGCATCGAACAGGGGGTGGTGGAGGTGATCTCCAGCCATGGAAACAACCATCTGGGGGGGGATGATTTTGATGAAAAGATTGTCTCGCATCTCCTGGACCATCTCCAGACGACACAGGGGGTGGACGCCACCCCGGACCCACGGGCCATGGCCCGTTTGCGGCGGGCGGCGGAGGCGGCCAAGCGGTTTTTGTCGGACCATCCCTATGCCCGCATCGAAGAGGAGTATCTCCTGGAACATCAAGGCCAGCCCATCCATCTCTCCCTGGAGTTGAGCCGGGACGGGTATGAAGCGATGATCATGCCCTTTATCGATCAGACCCTGGAGGCCGTCCATACGGCCTTGAGTGGTGCCCATTTGACCTCTTCGGCGGTGGAATCCATTTTGCTGGTGGGGGGAGCCACCCGCACGCCGTTGGTGGTGCGGCGTCTGGAGGAGATTTTCGGGATGCGCCCACGGGGCGAGGTGGATCCGGATCTCTGCGTGGCCATGGGGGCGGCGATCCAGGCCGCCAGTGTGCAGGGGCAGGAGGTCTCGGCGGTTTTGGTGGACATCACCCCCTACACCTTTGGCGTCTCCGCCCTGGGTGAACTGAATGGCCTCCCTTCTTCCGATCTGTTTGTCCCCGTGATTCACAAAAATTCGGCCATTCCCACCCACAAGAGCGAGGTGTTTTATACCGTCGTGGAAAACCAGCCCTCGGTGGAGGTCCGTATTTTTCAGGGAGAGAACCCGGATGCGCGCAAAAACCGGTTGATTGGCGAGTTCATGGTGGAGGGTTTGAGTCGGGCACCCGAAAACAGCCCGGTGGTGTTGCGCATGGATCTGGATCTGGATGGGCTGTTGCATGTCTCGGCGACGGAGAAAAAGAGCGGGTTGTCCAAGCGGGTCACCATCCAGGATGCCCTGAAGCATCTCGATGAGGCGGCCATGGCCGAGGCACAGAGCCGTCTGGACCATCTGTTCGGGGCCAATGATGATGAGTCGGAGCCGGGCAGGTCATCCACGACCGGCGGCCACCAGGAGGAGGTGATGGCCCGCGCCCTGCTGGAAAAGGCGGAACGGATGCTGGATCAGGCCTCCCCGGAGGATCAGGAGGAGATGATCAACCAGATTGAGGAGATCCGCCAGGCCCTGGAGAATCAGGATCATGCGGCCTTGCAGGAGCCGTGTGAGGCCCTGGCGGAAATTCTCTTCTATCTGGAAACGTGAGGTTTTGGCATGGTTCAACGGTGTCCGGCCTGTGGTGCCCGCCATCCTGGGTCAGAGCGGTGTCGGCGGTGCGGGTGCGAACTGCACGGCTTGACCCGACTCCTGGCCGTCGCCCGGCAGGCCGAACGGGAGGCGGTGCATGGGTTGTTGGCGGGGGAGATCTCCCAGGCACAGAGGGCGGCGGAGCGGGCGCAGGCACTGGACAGGCAGGGGCTGGGAGCGGCCCTGGTGGGGTTTTTGGCGTGGCGGGGGCGGCAGAGCTGACA
>CAIWLA010000099.1 GCA_903913345.1 uncultured Magnetococcales bacterium
CCAACAATCCAACGTCGGCGGCTTGCGGCGTTCCAGAGAGAGAGGGATCACTGGAACCCCCAAAATGCAGCCAGTCCGGCAGGACGGAGCCATCCTGCAACGTTGCCGTATAGGTCAGCCTCTCCTGCGGATTCACCGTCGTATCCACATCCTGGAAGGCGTTTTTCACCTCCAGGGCACTCAGGGCAAACGTTGTTCCCATCGGGGCCATCCGGTCGGGAAGGGCATGGGCCGCAACCACTGTTGGTGCATCGTTGACATTGGCCACGCTCAGGGCAAACAGGGCGTTGGCCTGGAGGCCGAATCTATCCGTTGCGATCACATCGACCGACATCGCCCCGGTATACTGGTTGACATCCCCATTGAGAGGCGTACCGCTGAAGGTGCGGGTGGTCCCGTCAAAAGTGAGCCAGGCGGGCAGATCGGTATCGGTGCCATTTGCCAGCCGCAGTTTGGCACTGTAGGTCAACAGGTCACCGGGATCGGGATCCTGGAAGGCCTGGGCAGAAAACGCGAAAGAAAAGGGCGCACCCTGAGTGGCGGTCTGGGTGGTCTGCGCGATCAGGGCATAATCCGGGCCGGCCACGGGGGGCGCGTCAATCTGGTTCACAGTCAGGGTGAACGCATCGGAAACATGCGCCCCCGCCTGGTCCTGGGCCGTCACCAGAAGATCCACCGAATGGTCGGCCACAGTCGGCATCCCGTAAAAGGTGCGGGTCGTCGCCTCAAAATGGAGCCAACCGGGCAAGCGGCTGCCATCGCTCAGGGTGGCTGTACAGGTGAGCGTGTCTCCATACCGGGTATCGGGATCCGCAAACCGGTCGGCGGGCATGACAAACTGGAAGGAGGCGTTCTGGGTGATGGTCTGGTTGTCGATCGGATGGGCCAGAACGGGGGGATCGTTGACATTGACCACCGTCAGGTTGAAGGGCGTCGAGACACTCTCGCCCGCCTGATCGGTCACGGTCACGGTGACATGATCCAGACCGACATCCCCGTTGCCCGGCGTGCCGGTAAAGGTTTGGGTGGCCGGATCAAAGTGCAACCAGGTCGGCAGTGCCGCCCCGTTGGCACCGGAGGCCGCATAGGTCAGCTTCGCCTGATCCCATGTGTCGCTGTCTGCAAAGGTCGTCCCTGGCACCTGAAAGGTGAACGCACTCCCTTGATCGACCGACTGCGCGGAGAGGGTGGCAGAGACCGTTGGCGCATGATTGTCCACGACGAGGGTAAAGGATGTGGCAGCCTGGGCACTGGAACCATCGGTTGCCACCACCCGGATGGTGTACAGACCGGCATGACCGGTCAGACTGGTGCCGGTACTGGTCAATATGCCGGTGGTCGGATCCATCTGCAACCAGGATGCGGCATCGACCACGCTCCCGCCTGCCGTGGCGGTGTAGGTATAGGTCAGTCGGTCGCCATATTGGATGTCGGGATCCGCAAAATGGTCCACCGCCCGCAGGATCAACCCACCACTCGCGCCGGAGTGTACCGATTGCGACCCGATGACACTGGTCACCACCGGCGGATCGTTGATATTCTGCACCAGGAACACATAGTTGACGCTGGCGGAGGCACCGGCATCGGTGGTGGCGGTGAGCTGGATGCTCATGGCCCCCACCTCCTCATTGGTCAGGGCCAACCCCTTGCTGTCCAGGGTCGTGCCGTTGACAAATTCGAGCCAATTCGGCAGATTCCCGCCACCCGTCACCGTGGCGGTGTAGTGAATGGCGTTGCCTGTCGGCAGGGCACCGGCGGGCAACGAAAAGGTGAAGGGAGTGCCCTGAATGGCAAAGAGAAAACTGGCCGTCTCGACACTGACATGACTGACGGCCTCCAGTGCGGTCAAGGTGTTGCTGTAGTTTGCCAACGCCGTGCCGGCATCCACCATCGCCGTTTTGGGTGTGGCACTGTTCTGGGTGGCTTGGGTGATAAAAGGGGTGGCACTCATACTGAACTGATCGGTGGAGGCCGTGACATCAATCCCCTGGGCCGCCGCACCGGAGGCCGCCTTCAACGTATCCGCCGACAGGGTGATCCCGTTGTTGGGATTGCCATCGCTGTCCAACGTTTGCAGCAGGCGTGCAATATTGGTGACAATGGTGAGATGCTGGTCCGCCTTGAGATCCGCAGAGAGGGTGGTCGTGGCGGTGTCGGCCAATTTGTCGAGGGTGACAATGGGGAGACCGCCCGTTCCCGCCGTTATATTGGCCGAGCTGATTTCACCAATTTTAATCGCGCCAACGGAAAAGGTGACCGTGTCGCCCGCTGCAAACCAGAATCCCCCACTCTGATCGGTGACACCGCTCGTCGTGGCCGTCCGGTATTGCAGTCCCGCTACCGGACTGTCCAGGAAGGTGCCATGACGGAAATGGTGAAGGTCGGGAATGGGGGCATTGAAAAGGTCTTTGAAGGGATTGTCTCGGTGTTCCGGATCCTGCCCATCCAGGCTCACCTCTTTCAGGAGACCCAATGTCCCCTTGATCGGTTTTGAATCGTGGGAGGTGTCCCGGTAGCCATCGTGCAGGGGATGATGGCTGGACTCACCCGCTTTGTCGTGGGAGGCATCCGGTTTATGGTTGTGCAGGACCGGAGGCAGCATGGTCTTGAAACGGTTCAGGATGGCCAGCGGGGCCTGGAAGGCGGGCTGGGGCGAGCCGTCCAGGCTGACAACGGTGGCCATGCCCGGTTGGAGCAGAGAGACCGTTCCGTGCCCATAGGCATCGGAAATATCCAACACCCCGGAGGTGTGAACCACCGTTGTCTGGCCATCCTCTGTCACCTCACCCTGCAAGGCACTCCCGCGAATGCCGATTTGGGCCGTGGGGGTCTTGATGGTGGAGTGGCGTCCTGGATGTTGATGGGCAATATCGCCGCTGGAAAAGGCAAAGGCCCCCTTCATGACCGTGGTGGCAAATTCCCCCTGGGCCGCCGCCGGATTGTAGGCATATTTGTTCAGGACGATACGGGCACTGGTGCCCAACTGGAATTGGGTGCCATCCAGGAAGAGCAACTGGATCTGCCCCCCGTCCGAGGTCTTGATCTCCTCCCCCTCGAAAATGTTGTCCCCCGCCTTCAGGGGACGACCCTCGCCACCCTGCTTGTGCGCGGTCGCCGAACCGCTGACCATTTTGACCGTGCCAATGGCCCCGCCACCCGTCCCGGTCGTTACGGTATGTTCCGGTACGGGACCGGCCACCAGCAACCCGGACCGTTCTCCCGGCAGCAGCAGGGCCACCGTCTCTGGCAGGAGAAAGGCTCCATTGGGGGCCGTCAGGATGGGCGGCGCATCGGTGGCAAAATAATCGGCCACCACCACCCGTTCTCCTGCCTGGCTGATGACCAGATGACGGCCCTCCTGGGCAAAGTGACCGTCCAAAAAGAGGGCGGCATCGGCCAGTTGCATCCATCCACCCGTCGCAAAAACCGCGTCACCGGACGGAAAAGCCGGTGTATGAAATGGGAGTGGGATGGTATGGGTCGCATTCGACGTGGACATGATCATCACCTTGCAAGAATCGATGGTACATCTTCGGGGGTATGGCGGTTGGGCTTTTCAGCGCAATCACCCGATGCAAGTCTACCTGAATTCAATCAAAAATTCAATACAAATGTCAAAATTGATCTATGTTAAGACGGCAGCGGATCCCCCTGCCTGTGGAGGCCGGGAGAGTGGTGACCAAATGGAGGCCAGACAAACCAATTTTTGCTGGTTGGTGCGGTCCCTTGTCTGGGGCGGCGAACTGTTGTAATCCTGTTGGAATGAACCACTCGACGACAAATCCGCCTGGGGTATCCAGACCTCGTGACCCGGATGGGCGGCCACGGGACGACCGTCTCCTGCCCTGGGAGGCGTGGCGCACCGTGACCCAGATCAACGAACAGATCCGCGATCTGTTGGAGGATGCGTTGCCGTTTGTGCGGGTGCGGGGCGAAATTTCCGACTTGCATCAGCCGACCTCTGGTCACCTCTATTTCACGCTGGTGGATGCCCAATCCCGCATTCGGGCGGTGGTTTGGCGGGCCACCCGGCAGCGGATGCGCCTGGTGCCCCGTGCGGGAGAGGTCGTTCTGGTGACCGGACGTATTGCCGCCTATCCCCCCCGTGGGGAGTATCAATTGGTGGTCGAGGGGATGCAATCGGGGGGGGGTGGATCGGAACGGGAGCGGTTTTTGCAGCTTTTTGCCCGTCTCAAGGCGGAAGGTTTGTTTGACGAGGCCCGGAAAAGGCCGCTGCCCCTTCTGCCGGAGGCCATTGGCGTGGTGACCTCGGCCTCCGGGGCGGCCATTCATGATATTATTCGGGTTTTGGACCATCGGTTTCCGGGGTATCATCTGCTCCTGGTTCATGCACGGGTGCAGGGGGAGGGGGGCGGTGGAGGAGATTGTGGCCGCCTTGCAGCGTCTGGTGGTCGATGGTCGCGCCCAGGTGATCATTTGTGGTCGAGGAGGGGGGTCGGCGGAGGATTTGGCGGCTTTCAACAGCGAGGCCGTGGTCCGGGCGATTGCCGCTTCAACGGTGCCGGTCATCAGTGCGGTGGGCCATGAGGTGGACTTGACGCTGGCCGATCTGGTGGCCGATCTGCGTGCCCCCACCCCCTCGGCGGCGGCGGAGCGGGTGCTGCCGGAGAAGAGGGTGCTGCGGGACCGGGTGGCACAGGTCCGGCAACGGTTGGTGCGGGCGAGTCTGGCCATCGTCGGGTATCAGCGATCCGTGGTCCAACTGCGGCAGCACCGGTTATGGCATCCACAACGTCGCCTGGAATTTTTGCGGGTGCGCTGCGATGATCTCTTCCAGCGGCTCTTGTCCGCCGAGCAGCACGGGCTGACCAGTCGTCGGCAGCGGGTGAACGATCTGCGCAATCGTTTGGCGGTTTGGGGTGGCGGTGCCGTCATGGGGTTGTTTCGCACCCGGCTGGAACGGGTGCGTGATCGTCTGGCACGGGCGGGACGGCACCATCTGGACCGTCGCCGGGAGCGGGTTGATAGGGTGGTGGGCCGATTGCAAGGGGTGTCGCCGTTGGCGGTGTTGCAGCGGGGCTATGCCCTGGTCTATGACCAGAACGGTCGAATGGCCCGGAATACCGATGGTTTGCAGGTTGGCGACCCGCTGCGGGTGGTTTTGGCCCGTGGGGAACTGGAAACCGTCATTCAGCGCATTCAGGAGAGGCCATGTTCCGATTCTTCCTCTTGATCTTTTCCCTGCTGCTGGCCGTTGAGGGGTGGGGTGCCGGGTTGTCGCTCTCTGCGCCGTTGGCCATCGGGACGGCGGTCTGGTTGCAGGTCACGGAGGTGCCCCCCGGTTCCCGACTCTCCGGGACGCTCAATGGGGTCTCTTTCCCCTTCACGACGGACCATCGTGCCCTGTTATCCCTGGATATGGAGGCGAAACCGGGTCCCGTGGTGTTGCAGGTATGGCTGGATCCGCCACAGGGAAAACAGGTGGTATTGACCCAGGCGTATCCGGTCGCGCCACGTCACTATCAGGAGGAGCAGATAACCCTTTCCAAGGAAAAGGTGGATCTGGCCCCGAAGGTGTTGGCGCGGGCGGCGGAGGAGACGGCGGCGATTGCCGCCACTCTCCATCGGCGCGGGGGTCGGGTGGGGTATGAGTCGGGGTTTCGGCAACCGGTGGAGGGGCGATTTTCGGGGGTTTTTGGCAGTCGGCGGGTGCTCAACGGCCAGCCGCGCCGTCCCCACAATGGGGTGGATATTGCCGCGCCGCAGGGGACGCCGGTGGTGGCCACGGCCTCTGGTACGGTGGCTCTGGTTGGGCGGGACTATTTTTTTACCGGGAACACCCTGGTATTGGACCATGGGGATGGGGTGATCTCCCTGTATGCCCACCTGGACAGTGTGGCGGTGCAACCGGGGGAGTGGGTGGCGGGGGGGGCGGTGATCGGCGCGGTTGGCATGACCGGTCGTGCCACGGGGCCGCATCTGCACTGGGGGGTGGTGGTCCGGCAGGATCGGGTGGATCCGGTGTTGTTGCCGGGGGTTCGTCCGGCGGGGGTTCCGTAGTCGTGTTGCAGGGAGAGGGTTTACAGGAGGAATTATTTGATTTCCCTGCCGGGATCTCAGAGTGTATGATGGTGTTGGAAAATGGGATCATGTCGTGTTTGCAAGAACTGAAACAAATATTGGGATGAAAAGGGGTCGCCCATGAATACCGCCGAACGCATCTATGCCGAAGTCCGGTGTCTGCCCGAGGCGTTGGCGGATCGGGTGCTGGATTTTGTGCTGTTCCTGGGGCAGAAGCATGCCCCGATCAGAGGGCTTGCCACGCAGGATGGAACCCAAGAGTTACCCGATGAAGGGCGACATAGGGCCGTTGATGCGCAGGAAAGTGACTTGAAACCGGTCAAGGAGGCTATCGCCGAATTGATGGCAAATACTTTCCCACTCAAAGAGGGTGCTTTGCCCATAAAAAGAGATGACTTGTATGATCGATCCTGTCTTCGTTGATACCAATATCTGGGTTTATTCGCTGACTCTGTCTGATGACCGAAGGCACGAGTTGGCCAGGCGTTGGTTGGCGATGCTTCAGTCAAGACCGAGAATCAATGGTCAGGTAGTCAGGGAAGTTGGGCGAATATTGAATGTCAAGGCCAAAGTGGGTGAAGCGGAGATACGACAGGCCATTGGGCAATTGTACGTCGCCTGTCATGTTGTGCCGGATTCCTTGGAGGTGTATCTGCTGGCCTCCCGGCTTCGTGATGTTCACGCTTTCAACTACTGGGACAGCCTGATTGTCGCTGCTGCGTTGGAAGCGGGTTGCGCGACACTCTATACTGAGGATATGCAGCATGGTCAGGTGATTGATGGGAGATTGACCATCATCAACCCGTTCAGGGATGGGTGATGGACGTATGAAGGGTAGGTGATGCGGGTGGATTTTTTTGGGGGGGGGTATAAATGATTGACTATTTCTCTGATCGTGAGCTTGGAAAACAACCACCACACAC
>CAIWLA010000100.1 GCA_903913345.1 uncultured Magnetococcales bacterium
CAGGAGCAGGAGCGTGGCATTACGATCACCTCGGCGGCGACCACCTGTTTCTGGAAGGATCACCGCATCAACATTATCGACACCCCTGGGCATGTTGATTTTACGATTGAAGTGGAGCGGTCCCTGAGGGTGTTGGACGGGGCGGTGGCGGTCTTTTGTTCCGTGGGCGGTGTGCAGCCCCAATCGGAGACCGTCTGGCGGCAGGCGGATCGTTATGGTGTGCCCCGCGTGGCGTTTGTCAACAAGATGGATCGGATGGGTGCCGATTTTCTCCGAGTGGTTCGGATGATGCGGGATCGTCTGGGTGCCCGTGCGGTACCGTTGCAACTGCCGGTGGGTGCGGAAGAAGATTTTCGGGGCATGGTGGATCTGGTTACTCGCGTGGCCTATATCTTTGACGAGGACACACTGGGTGCGACTTTCAAAGAGACCCCGGTTCCAGAAGATATGTTGGACATGGTGGATGAGTATCGGGAGCAGTTGCTGGAGACGGCCCTGGAGCAGGATGACATCCTGATGGAGCGTTATCTGGACGGAGGCAAGATCTCGGTCGAGGAGTTTCGGAGCTGCATTCGCAAGGGGGTTTTGACGAGTTCTTTTGTGCCGGTGATTTGTGGATCGGCCTTCAAGAACAAGGGCGTTCAGCCTTTATTGGATGCTGTGGTGGACTATTTCCCGGCCCCCAATGATATTGCACCGGTGGAGGGTGATGCCCTCAACAAGGATGTGAAGGTGCAGCGGCGGTCGGATGATGCGGAGCCTTTTTCCGCCCTGGCCTTCAAGATCATGACCGATCCGTTTGTGGGATCGCTGACCTTTTTCCGGGTCTATTCCGGTACGCTTGAATCAGGCTCTTACGTGATGAATTCGAGCCGGGAGAAAAAAGAGCGCATTGGTCGACTGATGCTGATGCATGCCAACAAGCGGGAAGATGTCAAGGAAGTGCGGGCCGGGGATATTGCGGCGGCGGTGGGTCTGAAATACACGACAACGGGGGACACCCTGTGCGATGTGGACAAGCCGGTTATACTGGAAAAGATGACCTTTCCAATCCCAGTCATCTCCATTGCGATCGAGCCTAAGACCAAGGCGGACCAGGAAAAGATGGGGACGGCACTGGGGCGTTTGGCCCAGGAAGATCCTTCCTTCCGGGTGGCAGTGGATCATGAGACCAACCAGACGATCATCTCTGGCATGGGTGAGTTGCACCTGGAGATTCTGGTCGATCGGATGTTGCGTGAGTTCAAGGTGGAGGCCAACGTGGGCAAGCCGCAGGTGGCTTACCGGGAGACCATCACCAAGACCGTTGATTCGGAAGGCAAGTTTGTCCGGCAATCGGGTGGTCGCGGGCAGTTTGGCCATGTTTGGCTGAAAATTGAGCCGATGGAGCCTGGCTTTGGGTTTAAGTTTATCGATGGGATCAAGGGGGGTGTGGTCCCGAAGGAATATATTCCCGCCGTTGGCAAGGGTATCGAAGAGGCGTTGAATAGCGGTGTGAAGGCCGGGTATCCGGTGGTTGATCTGCAGGTGACGTTGTTTGAAGGTTCGTATCATGAGGTGGACTCCTCGGAGATGGCCTTCAAGGTGGCGGCTTCCATGGGATTCAAGGATGGTTGCAAGAGGGCGAATCCCGTTCTGTTGGAACCGGTCATGGTGGTTGAGGTGGAAGTGCCTGAGGAGTATATGGGGGATGTGATCGGCGATCTGAACTCGCGCCGGGGCAACATTCACGGCATGGACTCGGTGGGAACCAATCAGATTGTCAAGGCGATGGTGCCCCTGGCGAACATGTTTGGTTATTCAACGGATGTGCGTTCCATGTCCCAGGGTCGGGCCACGTTTACGATGCAGTTTGATCATTATGAGCAGGTTCCGGGTTCGATTGCCGAAGAAATTGCGGCTAAAGCAAAGGGCTAGGGGAAAAGAGTATGGCCAAGGCGAAGTTTGAACGTAACAAGCCTCATGTAAACATCGGCACCATCGGTCACGTGGACCATGGCAAGACGAGTCTGACGGCTGCGATTACCAAGATTCTGGCTGAGACAGGCGGAGCGGTTTATACGGCCTACGACCAGATTGATTCGGCACCGGAAGAGAAGGCCCGTGGGATCACCATTTCGACGGCGCACGTTGAGTATCAGACGGAAAAGCGTCATTATGCCCATGTGGACTGCCCAGGTCATGCGGACTACATCAAGAACATGATCACCGGTGCAGCCCAGATGGATGGGGCCATTCTGGTGGTTTCGGCGGCGGATGGTCCGATGCCGCAGACCCGCGAGCATATCTTGCTGGCTCGGCAGGTGGGTGTGCCGGCGTTGGTGGTCTACATGAACAAGGCGGACATGGTGGACGATCCGGAGCTGCTGGAGTTGGTGGAGCTGGAGGTTCGTGAGCTGCTCTCCCAGTATGATTTTCCGGGCGATGATGTACCGATTGTGATCGGTTCGGCCTTGAAGACCCTGGAGGGGGATCGGGGTGAGATGGGTCGGGGTTCCATCCTCAAGCTGATGGAGGCGGTGGATCGGTATATTCCGCAGCCGGAGCGGGCGTTGGACGGTGCCTTCCTGATGCCGATCGAGGATGTGTTCACCATATCCGGTCGGGGTACGGTGGTGACGGGCCGCGTGGAACGGGGCATTGTCAAGGTGGGTGAGCAGGTGGCCGTGGTGGGTATTCGCCCGACCGTCACCTCCACCTGCACGGGTGTGGAAATGTTTCGCAAGCTGCTGGATCAAGGGCAGGCCGGGGACAATGTGGGGGTGCTGTTGCGGGGCATCAAGCGGGAGGATGTGCAGCGGGGCCAGGTTCTGGCCAAGCCGAACTCGATCACGCCCCACACCAAGTTCAAGGCGGAGTGCTATATCTTGACGAAGGAAGAGGGCGGGCGGCATACGCCATTCTTCAGCAACTATCGGCCACAGTTTTATTTTCGGACGACCGATGTGACCGGTGTGCTGGCGTTGCCAGAGGGAACGGAGATGGTGATGCCGGGTGATAATGTCTCCATGACTGTGGAACTGATTGCGCCGATCGCCATGGAAAAAGGGTTGCGGTTTGCCATCCGCGAAGGTGGGCGTACCGTGGGGGCCGGTGTGGTTGCCGAGATCATTGCGTAACAGAGGCAAGAGGCCGTTCACGGCCAGTTAACGGGCGTTTTGGAGTCCACGGATGCGTGATTTAATCAGTCTGGGTTGCGAAGAGTGCAAACGTCGCAATTATACG
>CAIWLA010000101.1 GCA_903913345.1 uncultured Magnetococcales bacterium
GATCACAATATCCGGGAAATTCCCTATAATTACACCTCTATTTCCGATCGGGAAATTGTCATCCGCTTTTTGGGTCCAGACGGTTGGGCCATCCTGAATCAACTGCGTGGTCGTCGCCAGACCGGTCGTTCCGCCCGCATGTTGTTTGAGGTGTTAGGTGATCTGTGGGTTTTTGAACGCAATCCGTTGTTGCAGGAGGATCTGCTGGCCGATGCACGGGGTTTCCAGGCCATCCTGACGGCCATGGCGGAGCGACTGGAGCGCATTCGGTTCCGTGCGACCGATCCAGAGACAAAGCATCTGGTTTTCCATCTGGTCGATGCCGCCCAGCGTTCGGTCCAGGCCTTTGCCAGGACGTTTCAGGAACTGCCAGAGCTGCGGGAGCGTATCGTGTCGAAACTGGCGCGCATCACCCGCCGCGATCATATCGATTTCAGCGTCGTGGCCCGTGTGGCGCAGATGACCGATGCCACCGACTGGCGGGTGGCCTGTCCCACCCTGGTGTTGACGCCGGGCAGTGAAGAGGAGGTCGGTCCCCTGGTGGCGGCCTGCATGGAGCTGGGGTTGACCATTATTCCCAGGGGGGGAGGGACCGGTTATACCGGGTCGGGGGTTCCCCTCTATCGGGATACCGTCGTGATGAATGTGGAGGGGCTGGATGCCATCGGGCCGGTGGTGCATCGTCCCCTGCCGGGGGTGGCGCGGCCAGTGGCCACCATTCGGGTGGAGGCGGGGGCCGTCACCAAGCGGGTGGCCTTGGCCGCCGAGGCGGCGGGGCAGATTTTTGCGGTCGATCCCACCTCCTACACGGCCTGCACCATTGGCGGCAATATTGCCATGAATGCGGGGGGTAAACAGGCGGTTTTGTGGGGCACCACCCTGGACAATCTGGTCTCCTGGCGCATGGTGATCCCGGCGCGCCACGGGCAGACTGGCATCGAGTGGCTGGAGGTGGAGCGACTGGACCACAATCTGGGCAAAATACACGATTTGCCCGTGGCCCGGTTTCAGATAACCCGCTTTCAGGCCGATGGCCACACGTCCATCGATGATCCAGAGCGATTGACCGTTCCCACCGATCAGATACGCAAACCGGGTTTGGGCAAGGATGTAACCAATAAATGGCTGGGGGGGCTGCCAGGCGTCCAGAAGGAGGGGTGTGACGGTCTGATCACCAGTGCCGTCTTTCTCCTGCATCCCATGCCCCGTCATACCCATACCGTCTGTCTGGAATTTTTTGATCCCGATCTGGGGCAGGCGGTGCCGGCCATTGTCGAGATCAAACACTATCTGGATCGCCATGCCGAGGTGGGGTGTGCCGGGCTGGAACATCTGGACGAGCGGTACATCCGGGCGATTGGCTATAATGCCAAGGCCACCCGGCGCGAGCGGCCCAAAATGGTCCTGTTGGCCGATATTGTGGGGGATGATCTGGCGGCGGTCGCGGAGGCGGCGGAGCAGGTCATCCGCCTGGCCGATGCACGGGGAGGAGAGGGGTTTACCGCCACCACCCCGGAAGGACGGGAACAGTTCTGGTCCGATCGCGCCCGCACGGCGGCCATTGCCGCCCACACCAATGCATTCAAGATCAATGAGGATGTGGTCATTCCCCTGGAACGGCTGGCAGAGTACAACGAGGGGATCGAACGGCTCAACATTGAGCAATCCATCGGCAACAAGGTGCGCATTCTCCAGGCGGTGCGCCAGTTCTTGTCCGGGAGTGACTGTCTGAAGCTCTTGACCGGGCGATTGCCCGGCGGGTTTGAGCAGGAAAATGAGGCCATCCTGATCGGCAAAAAGAGGGCGGCCGAGGATCTGTTGGAAAAGGTATATCATCGCTGGCAAACCCTGCTGGACCATCTGGATTTACCCGTCACGGCGGTCGAACTGCCGCTGGAGGGGGAAGAGCGGCTTTTGGCCCGTCCGGGGGAGCGGTTGATCCAGTTGTTTTTGCGGCGTGCCGTGCGCATTTCCTATCGGGCTGAGGTGGCCTCGCCCCTGCACAATCTGTTTGGGGGTGATCTGTGGGAGGGGGTGCGCCGGCAGTTGGAGGCCATTCATGCCCGACTCCGTTCCAGTCGCCTGTTTGCGGCCCTGCACATGCACGCGGGTGACGGCAATGTGCACACCAACATTCCGGTCAACTCCAATGATTATGAGATGTTGCAATCTGCGGATCAGATGGTGGAACGCATCATGGCCCTGGCGCAGGGGCTGGGCGGCTGCATCTCCGGGGAACATGGCATTGGTCTGACCAAATTTCGTTTTTTGGATGCGGCGGTCATTGCCGATTTTGTGCGGTACAAAGAACAGGTGGATCCGAAGGGTTGTTTCAACCGGGGCAAGCTGTTGCCCGGTTCCGGGCTGGACAATGCCTATACACCCTCGTTGCGTCTGGTGCAGAAGGAGGCGTTGATCCTGCGGGAGAGTGCCATGGAGGCCCTCAACAATGACATTCGGCACTGTTTGCGGTGTGGCAAGTGCAAGGCGGTCTGTACGACCCATGTGCCACGGGCCAATCTGCTCTATTCCCCGCGCAATAAAATCCTGGCGACTGGACTGGTCATTGAGGCCTTTCTGTTTGATGAGCAGACGCGCCGGATCAGCCGTCCGGCGGGGGGGGATGCCCTGCATCATTGTGGCGAGTTGCAGGATCTGGCCGACCATTGTACCCTGTGCCATCGGTGCCTGAAGCCCTGTCCGGTGGATATTGATTTTGGTCTGGTGACCATTCGGATGCGCGAGGTGCTCCGGGCGCGGGGCAAGCAGGAGAAAAACCCCGGCAAGCGATTGGCCATGGCCTTTTTGACGGCCACCGATCCCGATCTCATTCAGGTGGCTCGTCGCACGGTGCTGCAATGGGGGTATGCGGCCCAACGGTTGGGGTATCGATGGCAAAAAATGTGGGGGCGGCACCGTCACGATGCCCCTCTGGCCACGGGTGGTCCGCCGTCCGTGACGACGCACATCACGCAGTTGCTGGCTGCCCCCCTCCCGGAATCCCCCTCTCCGGTCACTGCCCGGGCCTTTTTGGGTCTGGAGCAGACGGAGACCATACCGATTCTGAAGGGGGCCAACCCGGTTCATCCACTGGAGACGGTTTTTTATTTTCCGGGGTGTGGTTGTGAACGGCTGTTTGGGGAGATTGCCCTGGCGACCTTGGCCCTCTTGCGTCATGCAGGGGTGCAGACGGTCCTGCCACCGGGTTATCTCTGCTGTGGTTTTCCCCAATCGGCTGCGGGTGAAGAGGGGGTGGGACGGCGGATGGCCATCGGCAACCGGGTGCTCTTCCATCGGATGGCCGATGCCTTGAGCGACATGGAGATCAAGACCGTTCTGGTCTCTTGCGGCACCTGTCTGGCCCAGTTGCAAACCTATGCCTTTGATGCCATTTTTCCCGGTTGTCGCCTGTTGGACATCCATGAATATTTGCTGGAAAAGGGGGTGCGTGCCCCGGTATCGGGGGATGAACCGCCCTTTTTGTTTCACGATCCGTGTCATTCGCCGATGAAACGGTATGATCCCCGGCAGGTGGCCTCCACCCTGATGGGGGGGGTTGCGCAACTGACAGATCGGTGTTGCGGCGAATCCGGTCTCTTTGCCTTGTCGCGCCCCGACATTGCCACCCAGGTCCGGTTTCGCAAGGCCATGGAATTGCCGACGGTCGGCTCGTCGGGAGAGAGCGATGGACCACCCGTTCAGCTCTTTACCTCTTGCCCTTCCTGTTTCCAGGGGTTGTCCCGGCAGCGGGAGGATCGGGCCATTGAGACGCATTTCATGGTGGTCGAGTTGGCCAGGCGGATATTGGGCACCGAGTGGCGCGCCACTCTGCGCCCGGTGGATGTGGAGCGGGTGTTGCTGTAGGAGGGGACCGGCCTTGGCCGTTTGTGGGCATGGTTGGGTGGCGTACAGGCGGGATTCCGGGTGCGGGCCGCTCTTTCGGATGCAAAGGTTTCGAACAATACAGGGAATATCGTGCCGTGGCCATTCTGGATCGTTACAAGTCTCAGTTAAAGTTTTGCGGTACCGTCACGGTGGCGGGGATCGACCGTGCCTGGAAGGAGTCGAGCAAGGAGGATTCGCAGACGGAATATTATAATCCGTCCACCTATTTACAGACCATGGGGGTGGTCTATACCTATCTGCGTCTGCCCTGGGCACGGCGGCGCAAATCGTGGCTGGAATATCTCTCGTTCCTGGCCAAGATGGTGCTCGATCATCTGTCAAAACGCCCCCTTACCCCCGAACAGGTGGACAGTCTGGCCACAGTGGTCCTCTACCTCAATCGCACGACTCGAGGCAAGGGCAACGAATTGAGCTACATATGGCAAAATTGGGAGAGGCTCCATCTGGTTCAGGAGATGGTCAAACAGGCCATTTCCAATGTCACCGAAAGCACGGGGCGCAGCACGGAACTCTCCCTGTACATATCCAATATTCGTTTTATCGATGATCCGGCCAAACGATTGGAGAACATGTATACCCTGGAAAGGCTTTTCGAACGGAGCATACCCGACATTACCGACACCTGCCTGTTGGCACAATTGTTTCGCGATTATGCCTTGGTGTGTACAGAATTCGAAAAATTTCATCAAGATGCCATCGAGGCCCTGGCCCAGTCGCGCAAGGCCGCGGCCACCGGCCCCTTCCTCGACGCCCAGGTCAGGACGCTCCTGGCTTGGCCAAGTGTCTTTTTTGGTCGGCGTTATTGATTTCAGATCCCCGCCCATCTGCCTGCCATCACGCCATACCAAGACAGGATGCCTCATTTCCTCTATACTCCGGAAAGATCGTCTCGGAGA
>CAIWLA010000102.1 GCA_903913345.1 uncultured Magnetococcales bacterium
GGTGCCGCGTCACCATGCAGGTGCTGCTGGCCACCTTGGAGCAGTCTCCCATCCTGTTGCTCGATGGCACTGACATTCTCGATTCCCCTGGGCGACTGGGGCTGGTCAACCTGCTGCGCGCCACCGGTATCACCGCTGTCATCGCCATGACTGCCAAGCGGGATTATGCCGGGGCGGTGGCCAAGTTGTTTGATTCCATCTTCTGGGTGGAGGGAGGGCAGGTGATGCAGCTCAATTCTCCATCTTGAGGGTTGGATCAGCCGATTGGTTGGAGATCCCGTCCTGTGAGGCGGGGTCTCCCCGATGGTCTGATACCACGGATACCGTCTTTGTAGAATTATCTAAATGAAGAGGACGTCAATGGATATCGACGAGATCAAAAACCGGGCACAGGGCCACTGGCCACGCATCCTGATTGCCCTGGGTGTCAGCCAAAGCTATCTGAACGGCAAACATGGGCCATGCCCGTGGTGCGACGGTACCGACCGGTTCCGGTTCGACGACCGGGACGGACAGGGGACGTTTCTCTGCAACCAATGTGGTGCTGGGGATGGGATGACTTTCGCGTCCAGATTGCTCTACTTGGAGGATGCCAAGGATCTGCCAAAGGTGGCCGAGGCGGTGGCAAGACACCTCGGTGTCCATGTGGACGGTGAGAAGGGATCAGATCCTCAGCCTGGGGATCCCACATCAACAGATGGCAATCCCTCCGCCAACCAACGCAACGCTATGCGAGTCTGGGAAGAGTCCGTTCCGGATTTCGGGCCTGTCTCTGCGTACCTCGCAGGACGTGCCATCGTTGTACCGGTGGACTCGGACAACATCCGGTACAACCCAAAAATCAACGCCATGGTTGCCTTGGTGCGCAGTGCCGCCGGGGAACCGACTTCCATTCATCGCACGTTCCTGGGGACGGGTATCCCCAAGGACAAGCGCAAGATGATGTTGGGGCCGGTCAAAAAATGCGCCGTGCATCTGGCTGAACAAACCGACGGGATCCTGGCGACAGGGGAAGGGATCGAGTCCTGCCTCTCATTCCAGAAGTCAACCAGTATTCCAGTCTGGGCCGGGCTGACTGAGGGGGGAGTGCGCGATTTCGTTCCACCCGAAAATGTGCATCAGCTTTATCTCCTGGCCGACGTGGACGATCCGCTCATCATCCGTGGTGTCATGCGTCGCGTCGGACAGGAGGCCGCCCGTAAAGCTGCACAGCGCATCGCCAACCTGGGGATAGCCGTGTCCATTGTCTGGCCAGGGAATCCCGAAGGGCCAAAGGTGGACTTCAATGATCTGCTCAGAGCCGACCCCAGCGGGCAGAGTATTCGCGAGGCGTTGGCCAGGGCAGAACCAGTATACCCATATGAGAAACCGGTGCAAGCGGCAGGTAACGACTGGCTCAATCTGTTGCGTGTGGGAGCAACCGGAGTATTACCCAATCTGAGTAATGCGGCCACTGTACTCGAAAATCATCCGGCGTTTGATGGAATGTTGGCCTTCGACGATTTCCGTCAGGCATTTGTTTTGACAAAACGCCCACCATGGGATCAATCAACAGGGCAATTCAAATTCCGCGACGTGGATGATAACGATATAACCAGCCTCGCAAGATGGATGCAGGGACCAACTCTCGGCCAATATGCAATGGCGCGTTTAGGAATTGAAACAGCGAGACAGGCCGCAGATAACGTCGGATATAAAGTACATATCCACCCGGTTCGGGACTGGATCGAAACATTAAAATGGGACAAATTACCACGCCTTTCGACATGGTTGCGGGATTTCTTGGGAGTTGATGACACAGCATATTCCAGAGCTGTTGCGCGGGCATGGCTGATTTCGGCAATTGCCCGCATCTATCAGCCTGGGTGCAAAGCTGATGGAGTGTTGGTGCTCGTTGGAGATCAAGGAGCAAAAAAATCACAAGCACTCAACGTGATTGGTGGTAAATGGTTCAGAGATACGGTTTTTGATCTGAC
>CAIWLA010000103.1 GCA_903913345.1 uncultured Magnetococcales bacterium
CACCAGGGGGCTGACCCGGTATGAACTGGCCACCAGAGCACTCCACACCGAGTCGGATTTTCCGAATCTGCTGGCCAATGTGGCCAACAAAACCCTGCGCACCGCCTATGAGGCCGCCCCCCGCACTTTCCAACCGTTCTGTCGGCAGGTGACCGCCAGTGACTTCAAGGCCATGTCCCGGGTGCAGTTGGGCGAGGCTCCGGCACTGGACAAGGTCAACGAGGGGGGCGAATACAAGCGGGGGCCGCTCGGCGAGGGGAAGGAATCCTACCGGGTGGAGACCTATGGAAAAATCATCTCCATCTCCCGGCAGGTTCTGGTCAACGATGACCTGAACGCCTTCACCCGCATCCCGCAACTGTTCGGCGTGGCGGCGGCCAATCTGGAGAGTGACGTGGTGTGGGGCATCATCACCGCCAACCCGAACATGGGGGATGGCCTTGCCCTGTTCCATGCCAATCACAAAAATCTGGCCGCGGCGGGTGCGGTGATTTCCGTTGCCTCTTTGGGTTCCGCCCGCAAAAGCATGGCGACCCAGACCGGGGTGGACGGCCTGACCACCATCAATGTCCGTCCGGCCTTTATCATTGTTCCGGCCGCTTTGGAGGTGACCGCCGAGCAGCTTCTGGCGGTAAACATGATGCCAGCCAAGTCCACCGATGTGGTGCCGCAGTCGTTGCGCACCCTGACGGTGATTGCCGAACCCCGGCTGGATGCGGCCGTCAATGGGGACAAGGCGTGGTACCTGTCCGCCAACCCCGGCCAGATTGACACCGTTGAATATGCCTATCTGGAGGGGCAAAACGGGGTCTACATCGAAACCCGTGTCGGCTTTGACGTGGACGGGGTGGAGATCAAGGCCCGGCTGGACTTCGGGGCCAAGGCCATCGACTGGCGCGGGCTGTTCAAGAATCCGGGGGCATGACCTTGACGGCAAAGGCAGCTCATACGGGAGACAGTCTCAGTTCCAGTTTGCATCCCACGGCGGCAGCATAGCGACGCAGGGTGGTCAGGGAAGGTGAGGAACGTCCATTTCCCAGAGAAGATTCCAATCGGGAAATGGCACTCTTGGTGGTTCCCATACGTTGGGCAATCTCCTCCTGAGTCAACCCTGCCGCCTTGCGTGCTCCCAGGAAAACAGCAAGTGCCGCATATTCGTCCTCAAGGGCATCGTATGCAGTCTTGAAACCTGGACGTTTGAACGCCTCTCTCAATTCCGCTTCCAGATCCATTGGCACGGGGTTGTAGCTGTCATTTTTCATGTTTAACCTCCTTTTGCCTTTTGCGGGCGAAGCGTATGTCGTCAGGGGGAGTCTCAGGGGTTTTCTTGATGAGACTGTGCAAGATCACAATAGTTCGCCCGGTCAACATGCAGTAAAAGGCGCGCCCGTCACCCTCTTTTCCCCGGCAGCGCAACTCGAACAAGCCTTTCCCCAAGGCGCGTGAATGGGGCATCCGCAGATCAACGCCATGCTCGTGCAGTAGGCTGGCAAGATGCAGGAAATCAGCATAAACGTCGTTGGGCCAGGATTTGATCTCCTGGTGAACGCGCTCGTTGTAGAAGTCGATAGTCCAGTTCATAGGGTATTGTTAGCGTTTTCGCTAACAATTGGCAAGCCTTATTTTCAATCCGATCAAAAAAAGGAAAAAATCATGAAGAATTGGGTTCAACCCGGCATCACCGTCACGGTGATTGCCCCTGTAGC
>CAIWLA010000104.1 GCA_903913345.1 uncultured Magnetococcales bacterium
GCCAGAATGGAGACGAAACTGGTTGAGATGTGGGAAAAGATCCAATCCCTGGAAGATTTGTCACGCAGGATCAATCAACGCATGAAAGAACTGGAGAAATTGTACGGTCGGGCATCTGAACTCCCCATATACCCAATCATCATCGGACATACACCCCACCAAACTGGCATTTTACGGGTGGCCCTTGCCCAGACGCTGATTCCCAAACAGCAAGATTTCAACACGTCTGATCCATGTCTGAACCGCCTTGCCTACCGATCCGTTCATCGTAACCATTTGAGCACTGTTTGTTCCCTGATCTTGTCTCAGTCGAAAGCCCAACACGCTGCTGAAGGTGGTCACACCGAAGACAAACCAGCCGCTTTGGCGGACTTGATTGTGCTCCCGGAACTTTCGGTTCATCCTGACGATGTATGGATTCTTAAACGTCTCTCAGACACCACCAAGGCGATGATATTTTTCGGATTGACGCCGATTGAGCAAACTGGCGGCGATATCGTCAACACGGCCTGCTGGCTCATTCCCGACCGTCGTCCAACTGGACGCTCCTGGGTGATCCGCAAACAAGGCAAAGGACACCCAACAGATGCCGAGAAAAAATGTGAAATCGTTGCCTGGCGACCCTACCAGGTGGTCATCGAATTGCCAAAACTTGAAGGCAGTGAGCGAGGTTACAGGATAACGGGAGCAATCTGCTATGATGCCACAGATCTAAAATTGGCCACAGACATGAAAAACGTGTCAGATCTCTTTGTCATTGCTGCGATGAACAAGGATGTCTCTACGTTTGACAACATGGTGGCGGCTCTGCAATTTCTCATGTATCAACACGTGGTCCTTGTCAACACCGGCGAGTTCGGCGGTTCAACGGTTCAAGCACCTTTCTTGGAAAGGCATGAAAAGGTCGTTACCCATCTGCACGGAGGGGGGCAGGTTGGTGTGAGTATTTTCGATATTGATGTTACGGACTTTGGGCCTGGTGCCAATTTTGCGGAGTCTTCACGGAAGAAGAAAACGCCCCCGGCGAATTTCAGCAGGTTCAAATAACAAAAAGCCACTCGTGCTACCTGAGGTATCGTCTGTGCCGCTCCTGACTGGTCGCTGATCTGTACTGCGCTCAAGAGGCACAACCCCTTCGGATTCCCCTCGCGTCTGCGATGGGTCCGTGTTTCGATTCCAGGCGGCGTCCGCCTCTTCCTGGTCAATCTTTCCGTCCTCGCCACGCTCAATACGTCCATTGCGAATCGCCTTGAGCACAGCCGGTGTGGTGACGCCCCGGTGGCGCGAATATTCACGAAGGCCCATCCGCATGGAAAAATCCAACAGGAAGACTGCTTTGATTTAGGCGTATCGTTATGTTTACTGTGGCGTTTACCTGGTTAATACGCCTTATTATCATACTATTTATTACTAATCATTTAACATGAGAATGGACAAAAACTCCCCGCCCGCCGTTTACCCAAATAAATTTCTGACGCAAACGAATTTGGGAGGTCAAAATTACCCGCAAATATGATTTCTTTCGGAAGTACCTTGGATTTTTCTCGGTATCACGGATCTGGCGGCAGTCCAAGACGGCAGATGAAAAACTCACCGCCAACGAAACCA
>CAIWLA010000105.1 GCA_903913345.1 uncultured Magnetococcales bacterium
CCCCCACCCCGGGTACTGGTAAAGACCGCCCCCCAGATTTCCAGCTGACACGGATTGCCCTGTTCTCCGCAACAGACCGTCAGGGCCGTGGTGATGGGATCGAAGGCCGGGGCCAGTTTCATCAGACTGTTGACGGTGAATGGCTGCCGTTTTTCCAGGGTCAGCAATACACTGTCCCCGGCCGGTCCCCGATGGGCAAACTCCTCCGGTTCCATCAGTGAAACCGTCACCTGTACCGGACGTTCCTCCTCCCGATGCAGGCCGGCGAGAAAAACCGTCTCCATCAGGGTCTTGATCACCGGAAAAGGGGGTGCCAACTTGCGGATATCGGAGGATCGATTCCAGAGAGTAATGACTTGTTCGATGATTTTGCTGTCAAACATCGATCTGTTCTCCCGTTGGTCTGTTGGTGTGAAAAAGATCCTTGATGTCACAGCATCGACGATGGAGGCAATGGTTGGCGTGCATGGGGAAGAGATTTTTTTGGATCCGATCGGAAAAACCATTCAAAAACAGCCAACGGAGAGACGAACCCGCGATTATGGGTTGTTTTCGGGTGGGTGGCCTGTTACGTTAACGGGCTGAGGACGGAATCAACAGGGTTTTCTCTCATTCAACCCCGGATAAAGAGGATCGGTATGACCCATGCAGGAAAAACCCGTTGCCGTTGTGACCGGCGGGGCCGGATTCATCGGCAGTCACATGACAGACCGCTTGCTGCAAGAGGGATACCGGGTGCGTGTGGTGGACAACCTGACGGGGGGGCGCGTCTCCAATCTGGCGCACCATGCCCACAATCCCGATCTGGTGCTGGAAGAGTGCGATATACGCACCCTGCCAACGGATAGCCCCATTTTTGAAGATGTGCGCCACGTCTTTCATTTTGCCGGTATTGGCGATATTGTCCCTTCCATTGAACAGCCGATCGAATACATGGCCACCAATGTCCAGGGGACGGTGCGTACCCTGGAAGCGGCGCGCCACGGCGGACGGTTGAGCCTGCGCCGTTTCGTCTATGCCGCCTCCTCTTCCTGCTATGGTTTGGCCAAAACCCCCACGGGGGAAGAGTATCCCATCCAACCCCAATATCCCTACGCATTGAGCAAATATCAGGGCGAACAGACGGTTTTGCACTGGAGCCAGGTCTATGATCTGCCGGTCAACTCGATGCGCATTTTTAACGCCTACGGTCCACGGGTGCGGACAACGGGTGCCTATGGTGCCGTATTCGGGGTCTTTTTTCGGCAGAAACTGGCGGGAAAGCCCTTCACGGTGGTGGGCGACGGGACGCAAACCCGGGATTTCATCTATGTCACCGATGTGGTGGATGCCTTTTTTCGGGCCGCCATCTGTCCGCAGGTCGGTGAAATCTATAATGTGGGTGCGGACAATCCCCAGTCCATTCTGCGCCTGGTGGCACTGCTGGGCGGTCAGGTGGACAACAAGGATGTGGTGTTTATCCCCAAACGTCCAGGCGAGCCGGATTGCACCTGGGCCAACAGCCACAAGATTACCCACCAGTTGGGCTGGAAACCTCAGGTGGATTTTGCAACCGGAGTCGGCATCATGTTGAAAGATATTGAAAAATGGCGCGATGCCCCCCTGTGGGATGCCGACAGTATTGCCGCCGCCACCGCCACATGGTTCAAACATATGGATAAAAAATAGCCGATGAGATCTGCTCGCCTGTGGGTTTTTCTGGTGTGTCTGTGGCTGGCCGGCGGTCTGTTGTGGTCCACTGGTCTGACCTGGGCGGAAGAGGCGGGAATTCCCTATGAGGTGCAGTTCCAGGGGCTGAATCCCCAGGAGGAAAGCAGTCTGGAACCGTTGTTGCGCTCTGCCAGCGGTTGCGAACGGGAAAAAGGGTCGCGGCCAGCCAGTCGATTTGTGCTGTTGCGCCGCGCCAGGAAGGATCATCGCCTGTTGGTGGGTCTGCTCCATTCGCGGGGCTATTTCGCCGCCGGGGTCACCTCTGATCTGGATTGGGCCTCTGTACCGGCGCAGGTCATCTTGACGGTCACCCCCGGTCCGCTCTACCACCTGGGTCAGGTGACCATCGCGGTGCAGTCACCGCCGCCCGCCCCCCTTGCCCAACCGGATGGCCAGGAGAAGGGACGGTTTGCGGTCGCCTTTGTCCCCCCGACAGGGGCCGAATTGGCCCTGGAACCCGGTGGAGAGGCCATCTCCCGATCCATTTTTGCCGCCGAGGAACGGCTCCTCCAGGCCGCCAAAAAACAGGGCTTCGCCTTTGCCAAACTGGCCAAACGCCAGACCCTGCTCGATCATGACCACCAGACCCTGGATGTTGCCCTGCACATCGAGACCGGTCCGCCGGTATGGCTCGGTGGCGTCACCCTGACGGGAACGGAGGGTATCGATGTCGATTATCTGTATAAACGGATTCCCTGGACGCCTGCACCGACACCGGAACAGGCCACCCTCTTTCAGCCACACCGGATGGAAGAGGCCAAAAAGGCCCTGATGGCCACCGGATTGTTCAATGCCGTACAGGTGCGGATCGACCCGGAACCGGATGGACAGGGCCTCCACCCGGTCACGATGGATCTGACCCAACGCAAACCCCATTCGATCACCAGCGGGGTGGGGTACAGCACGGGAACCGGGGCCAAGGTGGCCGCCAGTTGGGAAAATCGCAATATCATGGGGGCCGGGGAATCGTTGCAGGTCAAAGGTCAGGCGGCCTTGAATCTGCTCCAACTGGATGCATCGTTCAGCAAACCCGATTTTTTGCAGATGCAACAAAAATTGTTGCTCTCCGCCAGTCTGGACGAGGAAAACACCGAAGCCTTCTACAAAAATTCCCTGGGCTTCGATGCGGGACTCAGTCATCCTTTGGAACCTCAGGTGGAACTCTCTTATGGCCTCGGTTATCGACTGGTCGATGAAAAAGATCAGAGCGGTACCCAACAGGAAAGGGTGTTCGGTCTCTTTTCCACGCCGGTCAAGCTGGCCTGGGATCGGCGGGACAATCTGCTCGACCCCAGCCAGGGCTGGTACATGAACCTGATGGGTTCCGGGATTGTGGATACCCTGGGGACGGGGGTCTGGTTTGGCAAATTTTCCGGTCAGTATCGCCTCTATTATCCCCTGCTGGATCCCCCCCATGCCCTGGTTCTGGCCGGACGCCTGGGTGCCGGAACCATCTCTGGAACCGCACGGGAAGCCGTCCCGGCGGATGAACGGTTTTTTGTGGGCGGGGGCGGGTCATTGCGGGGGTATGGCTACCAGATGGCCGGTGAGGTGGATGCCAACCACAAACCCCTGGGGGGCCGATCCATGCTGGAATTTTCGACGGAGGTCCGGTGGCAGACGAGTGAATCCTTTGGCCTGGTGACCTTTCTGGATGGCGGGCGATCCTTTGCGGGCAATATGCCGGATGTCAACGAAACCTTGTTGTTGGGAGCGGGGGGCGGCATCCGGTACAAAACCCCGATTGGACCGTTGCGTCTGGATGTCGGAGTCCCCCTGCAACGTCGTCCGGGGATCGATGACCCCTATCAGATTTATGTGAGCGTTGGCCAAGCCTTTTGACGGCAGCGGCCCGCTCTGACCCCAGGCAAACCGATCCGTTGGGCCACGGTTGCCGGATCTTTAAAACCCGTTGGAATCCTGGTCTGAATCATGCTAGACTCTCAGACAATCGGGTATCCATCGATCCATTGTGTCGGGGGGGAGGGTAAAAGAATGGTCGCCAGTTTTCCAAGTGATGTCGAATATCTCGTCTTTACGGTCAGCCAGGGCCGCTATGGCATTCCGGGTGCGGAGGTGCTCTCCGTCATGGATATGCCGACCTGTACCCTGGTGCCCCATCTGCCTTCGGATGTACGGGGGGTCATTGCCTTTCGGGGGGGCAATATTCCCCTGTTTGACCTGCGTATCTGTTTTGGTGCGCGCGCCCGCACGGCTGAGACCGAAGAGCTGGTGACCACCATGGGGATGTGCAAACAGGATCATATCAACTGGGTCAACAAACTGAAAGACGAAGTACTGAATGGCAAGCCCATTACCGTGCAGACCGATCCCCATAAATGTGCCTTCGGCAAATGGTATGACCAATTCCAGAGCGACAATGTCAATCTCTCTGCCTATATGCACCGTTTTGACAACCCGCACCAGGAGATTCACCGGGTAGCGATCGATGCGGCTGAATTGTGCCGGGATGGCTGCAATCCCCAGCGGGCACGGGATTTGATCCACCGCACCGAAACCGGGGTGCTGGCTCGTCTGATCGAGCTGTTTGATGGCATTTCCGATCAGGTGCGCAAATATTTGCTGGAATATGCCATCATTCTGCAAGTGGACGGCGAACTGTTTGCCATTGCGGTGGACGACATCAACTTTTTCAGCCGACTCACCCGGATTGAACATCCTTTGCCCTCCGGTTCGGTGCCGCAGGGATCCAGCCTGGTACAGGCCCTGGGCCGCTATCGGGAGGAGGGCAGTACGGAAGAAAAGGATGTTCTGTTGTTGGATATGACCCTCATCACCCAGCAGTGACGGTCCGTATCGGCGGTCTGATCCAATCTGGTGACCTTGACGCATAGGGACTTGGATGACCCATGGCCACCACTGACGTGACCCCGCCGGATCCGCAGGGGGGATCCCCTTCCTCCCGGTTTTCTGCGTGGTCGAAAGGGGTGGCGGCTGCCCTTCTCCTGCTCGTCGTCCTGCTGATCTCTGCCCTGCTGGCCCTGCAAGGCAAACCCAGTCAACACCTGTTGGCCCAACTCCTGGAACAATGGCTCAGTGGCCCGAATGGTCGGGTGACGGTGCAGGGGTTGCACGGCCAGTTCCCCTGGGAGGGGACCGTTGGCCACCTGTCCTGGACGGATCGGGATGGCACCTGGCTGGAGATCGAACGGTTGCACTGGGCCTGGTCGCCCGCCGCCCTGTGGCGGGGAGAGGTGCAGATCCAGGTCGTGGAGGCCGAACAGATCCATCTTTATCGTCAACCCCGCGCCAACCCGGACGGGGCATCGGAACCGGTCACCCCATCCTCCTGGTCACCGCTTGCCCATCTCCCACCGGTCCTGGTGGACCGTTTGCACCTGACCGAACTCCTTCTGGATGCCGAAGCCTATGGACAGGCGGCCCGTTTTTCCCTGGACGGGGAGATCCAGAACCGGACCAGCCCCGCTTCCCCCACTGACCCCGATGCCACCCAATGGCAAGCCAAACTGGCCATACATCCCCTGGATGCCGGCGATACCCGATTGAACCTGCACGCCCAACTCTCCCCGGCGGGGCCTTTGCGGGGGGATTCCCGGTTGACCCTGACCCTGGAAGGAGAGGAACGGAGCGGACTGCTGGCCGCCCTGACCGGTTGGAGAGCGGCCAAGGGGGTCCATTTTCACTTGACCGGACACGGTCCACTGGCGGCCTGGCAGGGCCAGTTGCAGACCACGGTCGAGGGGGTGGGGGGGGTAAAGGGTGCCCTCCATCTGACCTATACCGACCACCCCGTTGTCCAGTTTGCGGGACGGGCCGAGGGGGATTCCACCCTGCTCGGTGCCGAGTGGACCGCCCTGCTGGTCCCGGTCAACGCCGCGCACCCGGACGCTGTGGCACTCGATCTGAACCTGGAGGCGGAATGGCTGGAGGGTCGCACCGTTCGTCTCCGTCATCTGGCCATTGGCTCGCCGTTGGTGCAGATGCAGGGTCAGGGCACCTGGGCATGGCCGGCCCAACAGGGAGAGGCCACCCTCCAGGTGACGATACCCCAATTGACCGCCGTCTCGGCCCTGACGGGTCTGCCCTGGCAGCGTGGCACCCTGTCGGCGACTCTGGCAGCCAAAGGCCATTGGCCCGATCCCCACCTCCAATTGACCGCCGAGGCCACCGATCTGGCCGTGGCGACGTGGCAGGTCAAACAGAGTACGCTCCAATGGGAAGGCACCCTGGTCCAGGGAGCAGACTCCCCCTTTCATGGCGAGGGCCGTGTGGTCGGACTGCGTTCCGGGGATGGACCAGATCTTGGCTCGGAGCCATGGATCTGGTCTGCCGATCTGACCATGCTGACCACCGGTGCGGCCCGACTGACCCGGATGACCCTGACCGATCACAATCTGACCGCCCGGTTGCAGGG
Source organism: uncultured Magnetococcales bacterium (assembly GCA_903913345.1). Lineage (GTDB taxonomy): Bacteria > Pseudomonadota > Magnetococcia > Magnetococcales > Magnetaquicoccaceae > Magnetaquicoccus. The sequence continues at coordinate 6,107 of CAIWLA010000105.1, forward strand.
GGCCATCGATTGGACCCAACAGAGCGGGCAAGGCCAGTGGCAGGTGACGATGATCCGCCTCTCCGACTGGATCCGACGGGTGGTTCCAGACCATGCCCCGATCGAGGGGGAGGGGGAGTGGTCCGGTCAATTGACCCTGACCCCGCCGGGCGGATTGGGCGAACAGGCCACGCCGTTCCAATTGACGACCACCCTGACGGGTGCCGTGTCGTCCGTGCAGGGTCTGCCCGAGGCGGCACATATTTTATTGGGTGCGACAATCCAGACCGAGGCCAACCTCTCCTGGGCGGGAAAAGGGTTGGCCATCACCCATCTGAACATCCAGGGAGAGCGGATGCAATGGCAGGGAACCGGGCAGGTAGACCTGGGCAGCCAGCAGATGACGGGACAGGTTCAGATCCATATACCCCAATTGGCCCCTCTCTCCCCGCTGGCGGGTCTCCCGCTCAAGGGGGATCTCTGGGCGGATATGCAACTGGATGGTCTCCTCTCGATGCCACACCTGCACATGGCGGTGCACGCCCCTGTCATCGATGTGGGAAAGGTCCATTGGGAAAGGCCCAACCTCCTTCTGGTGAACGATGGATGGGATCCCACCCCCCATGGCAGGTTGACGCTGGATCTGCCGGGGGTGGACAAAAAACCGTTGCCCATGACCGGTTCCTACCGTCTGGAAGAGACCCGGTTGCACCTGACCGATCTGCACCTGCCCTGGCCCGGTGGCGAACTGACGGGGGAACCGGTGCAGGTGGACTGGGCACAGGGGATCATCGATGGCCAACTGCACGGCAAAACCGCCACCCCCGGTCCGTGGGCAGAGTGGTTGACCGGTTCGATCCATCCGCTCGCCTCCGAATGGGCTGGTACTGTGGCGGTGAATCTGCACTGGGCCGGGGAGGGTCGGCGGCAAAACCTGGAGGCCAGTGTGCAGGGCCAACTGCTCCGGGGTGGTTCCAACCTGCTCGAAAAGGCAACGCTTCAGGCCAGGCTGGCGGACCTTTGGGGCAAAACCAACGGCACGGTTGAGGGAAAGATTCATCGGCTGCATTGGAAAAATACCCAGATACACGATGCCCAGTGGACGATGGCGGGCACCCGCCAATCGGCCACCGTGACGATGAGCGGCAAAGGGTTGCTGACCCTGGGGAAGAGTCCAGACGCGCCATTTCCCATCCCGCTGACCACCCGCCCGACGCCTGGAGTGACCAGACAGGAGGGATTTGATTGGCAGGTTCGTGGCACCCTGGGCATGGATGACAAAGGAGTGATACGCGGCACGTTGGCCGAGTGGACGGGTCGCATCGGCCCGGAGATGTTGCGATTGGACGAACCGGCCCATCTGGTCCTGACCCCCTCCGGCACCCATGCCAGGGGTGGTTTTCACCTGGATCTGGACCGGTTGGCACTGGGGTATGGACCGGCCCACCTGGATGGTCATGTCCATTATGATGCGCATCGGGTCGATATGGAGGGCGATTTGCGTCTGCCACTGGCCCTGGTCGCCCAGTTGGGCGGGCCGGACAGTCAGGGAACGGCCAGGGCTTATCTGAAACTGAGCGGCTCATCCAACCAACCCGATGGACAATTTTCCCTGCAATTGGATCAGGTTCATTTTAACGATCCGGCCATGGAGTCCATTCCACCGGCCACCCTGCAGGCCGATGCGTGGTTGGAAAAGGGTCAGGTCAATCTCCGCATGACGTTGCAAAAATGGACATCCAGTCCAATGACGGCTCTGTTGTTGTTTCCCGTTCAGTTGGGGTTTGTCCCTTTTCATTGCGCGCTGCCGGAGGAAGGGGCGATCGGTGGCACCTTGAATGCCGATGCGCAATTGACGCAATTTGCCCTGCTGGCCAATTCGGGGTTGATGGACAGCCAAAAAGTGGATGGTCTGGTCCACATTGCCCTGCACCTGGGGGGGACCGTGGCGAACCCGGAGGTGGAGGGGACCGTTCTGGTCCACAATGGCAGTTATGAAAACGGCTCTTTGGGCACCCTCTTGAAGGGGGTTGAACTCGCGGCGACGGCCCATGGCCGCACGATCACCATCGACACCTTGGCGGCCAATGATGGCGGGGCGGGCCATCTGCGCGCCACCGGTCAGCTGGCACTGGATGTCGCGCAGCACTGGCCCTTCAAGCTGGAGGCGACGCTGGAAAAGGCACTGTTGATCCATCGCGATGAGTGGCAGGCCACCTTGAGCGGTCCCCTGGTGGTGCAGGGCAATGGGGAACGGATGGAGATAACGGGGGATCTGACCAGCAATGAGTCGTTGCTGTATCTGGCGGAGAGCGAATCCCTGGATATGCAGAGTGTGTCGATTGACAGGGAGATACAGAACGGTTTGCATGTGGAGGAGGAGGGGAGGGATGCTCCGGAATCGGCCTCCATGCCGGTGGCCTTGAACATGACCCTGCATGTACCCAATCGGGCCTTTGTGCGGGGACGCGGGTTGGAGTCGGAGTGGCAGGGGGATTTGACCCTGCGCGGTCTGGCGAGTGCGCCCCGGATTGAGGGGCAAATAGTGGTTCGGCGTGGTTATTTTGAATTTTTGGATCAGCGGTTCGATCTGCGCAAGGGGATCATCGCCTTTGAGGGCACGACCCCTCCGCTTCCCAATCTGGATCTGGAGGCGGAATCCAAAAACACCAACAACATGGTGGCGGTATTGAGTTTGAAGGGACCGGCCCTGTCACCCACGTTGACCCTCAGTTCGGACCCCGATCTGCCCCAGGATGAAATTCTGGCCCGTCTGTTGTTCAACCGCAACCGGCAGCAACTGACGCCGACCCAGGCCCTCAGTCTGGCGATGGCCGTGGAAAAACTGCGCAATGGCGGTCCCGGTCTGTTGGGTCGGGCCAGGGACACCCTGAAAATTGACCGGCTGGAGTTGGGCGGGGACAACCCGGAATCCGGTTCGGTCAAGGCGGGCAAATATTTGAGTGACACGGTGCTTCTGGGGGTCGAACGTGGTGTCAAGCAGGGCAGCGGGAAGGTCTCTGTGGAGCTGGAGGTGATGCCCAACGTCGTCCTGCAAACCGAGATGGATGAGACCAACAAGAGCGGCGTGGAGATCAATTGGAAGCATGATTATTAGGGGCTGTTGACATTCATGCCAAAAGTATGATAGAAAATCGGCATACGTTTTAATAAACGAGGAAAGACTGGGGTCTTTCTGAAAAACTGTCTTGATGTGGCAGCCCCATCCCTACCAATCCGAGCAGGATCAACCTAAAGATGAACACGGCAGAGCAAACAGGTAATCAAGGGGAAGAGATTGCAGCACCCGACCCCATCGTGAATGAGGGCGGCGTTGAAGGGGAAGATCTGGGCATGACCAACCCCTTTGATCCGGCCAAAATCAAGGTTGAGACCAAGCAGATGAGCCTGGACACCTTGATCAAACGGATGAAGGAGGGAGAGATCGACCTTTCCCCGGATTTCCAACGGAATGAGGTTTGGAAACCGCCTGCCAGAAGCCGGTTGATTGAATCCCTGTTGATTCGCATTCCACTGCCCGCCTTTTACATGGATGCCACGAATGAGGACAAATGGACGGTCGTGGATGGTCTGCAACGACTGTCAACATTGCGCAATTTTATCATCCCCAGGAATGAAAAGGAAAAATTATACCTGGTCGAACTGGAATTTTTGAAGGAACTGGAGGGCAAAGGATTCACCGATCTGCCACGCCACTATCAACGCCGCATAGAAGAGACCCAGGTGACGGTTTACCTGATTGAAAGGGGTACGCCTGATGATGTCAAGTTTAATATTTTTAAACGAATCAATACGGGTGGTCTTCCCCTCTCCTCCCAGGAGATCCGCCATGCGTTGAATCAGGGACCGGCGGCCGTTTTATTGAAAGAGTTGGCAGCATCACAAGAATTCCAGGAGGCCACTGCATGGGGTATCCGTGACCAACGGATGTCGGATCGGGAATGTGTTTTGCGCTTTTTCGCTTTTCTCCTCACACCTTATGACCAGTATGATGCGGGTGATTTTGACGCCTTCCTCAGCGGTGCCATGGCCCAGATTAACACCATGTCTGATCGGAAACGACGTCTTATAAAGTCAAAATTTTACCGCGCCATGTCGAATGCAATGGATATTTTTGGTGATCGCGCCTTTCGCAAGCAGACCAGTCTGCAAGGGGGACGATTCCCTGTCAATAAAGCCTTGTTTGAATCCTGGTCGGTCAATCTGGATGCTTTGACCGATGATGAGATCGATATTTTGAAAGAGAACAAGAGGCTGGTAAATAAAGCATTCATAAAACTGATAAAAACTGACCAGGAATTTGTCAGTGCCATCACCCAGGGCACGGGTCATTTCAACCGGGTTCGCAAACGGTTCAATGCCATAGAACAACTCATCCAGGAGATCCTGCGCGAACGGGGGGAGTCCCTATGATCCAACATCTGCGTTTGAAAAATTTTAAATGTTTTGAGAGTGTCGCCATTCCCATGGCCAATCTGACCCTGCTCACGGGGCTGAATGGCATGGGGAAATCCTCCGTCATTCAGAGTCTCCTGGTTCTCCGGCAATCCTTTCAGCAGGGACTTCTTCCCGGTCGTGGACTGGCCTTGAATGGGGAACTGGTCAACCTGGGCACAACCCAGGCGGTGCTTTATGAAAACGCCAGGGAAGACCAGATCGAGATCACGCTGGAATCGACCCAACCCAAGGCCAAGGCGGAATTTGTGCTGAATTATGTCATGAATTCCGATGTAATGACCATACATTCCCACACCGTGACCGGTGACTTTTTTCAGGACACCCTTTTTACCGATCATTTCCAATATATTCAGGCGGAACGCGTCGGCCCACGGGTGACCTTTCCGGTCTCTGAATACCATGTCCGGCAACATCGGCAACTGGGGTCACATGGGGAGTATACCAGCTATTTTCTGGAGGTTTTTGGCAGAGAATTGATCGTATTGTCCGCATTGCGCCATGAAAGGGAGCCGTCTGACCGATTGCTGGATCAGGTCTCTGCCTGGCTGGGAGAGATCAGCCCTGGCATCGCCATTCACCTCTCGCCCTATGCCAACATGGATGTGGTCAATCTGGAATATTCCTACGCCACATCCATAGGACGCAGTGGACACTATCGGGCCTCCAGCGTGGGCTTCGGATTGACCTATACCCTGCCCATCGTCGTTGCCCTTCTGGCGGCCAAACCGGGGGCGGTGCTCCTCCTGGAAAACCCGGAGGCCCATCTCCATCCCCAGGGACAAGTCCGAATGGGTGAATTGATTGCACGAACCGCCCAGGCCGGTGTGCAGATTATCCTGGAAACCCACAGCGATCACATTCTCAATGGCATCCGGGTGGCGGTACGTCAACAAAGATGTGCCCCGGAACGGGTGGCCATCCACTATTTTTCGCGCACAGAAAAAAATGGTCGCGCCCAAAGCGTCCTGGAATCGCCCGTCATGGACAAGGATGGCCGGATCGACCACTGGCCAGCCGGCTTTTTTGATGAATGGGAAAAAAGCCTTGAAAACCTGTTCTGACCGGAGGGGTAGACATGTCGTTAGACCTTGTTTTTAATGAGTTAAGTATGCTGCCCATGGCCCCCGACCAGGAAAGAGCCAGACAGCGCGCCCATACCTTTGTCCAGACGGTTCGTTATGCCCGCCAAAAGGGCATGGGCGAATTGCGGACCCAGGAGGCCTTCAGGGATTCCATGCTGGCGGCGGGATATTCCTGGCGGAGATGGACGCAGGATCCAGAGGTTCCCAGGGAAGCGCGGTTGTATCTGAAAAGTCTCGCTGTCCGTGCCCCTTACCTGGATGGTCTGGAGGCACTCCAGGATCAAGCAGCGAGATCCGATTTCTTGTTTGCTGGCCGCAAGGCCGAGGGGTTGGGGGTCGCCTTCATGAACAAAGGCTTGGCCGTCAGTCTCTTTTTCGATGGCATGTGGGATAAACCTTCCCTTGACTTGACCATTCAGGAATTACAAGAAGATGGCCAGATCCTGGAATACAAAGATTCTGTCTATCATGCCAGCCGACCTGACCATGTGGATCGACATGAGGCATGGATCCAAGAATTCCTGGAGGCCTCTGTTGTCGATGGGGCGGCATTGTGGGCACAAAGAGGCACCTGTTTTCCATCCCTCGTTTTTTGCGAGGCGGTTCAGGAGCAAATGCGGAAATTACCGAGAGAAAAGGTTCCATCCTTCTTTCGAGGATTGCGTTGTCTGGAAAAATATTGTCAGGAATGGCAATCGGGAGGGTTCAACCAGAGTGCGTTGGGATGTCAATCCTCCCCAGAGGGCCAAACGGCCCTGGATCAATATGCCCAGGAAAGAACCTTTACTCTGCCAAACGGGGAAAGAAAGATTTTCAACTATCACGTCAAACTGGGAAACCCTTGGCGCATTCTTTATGACCCGGATTTCGGTCCAGGAAAAATATGTGTAGGGTTCGTTGGGTTTCATCTTAGAACCAGGCATGACCATTGACAGTCGCTCTGGCTGATGGTGGGCCAGTCGAACCCCTTTCAGCAGGAGAAACCGTCTGAGAAGTCGGTTGAAACCCGAATCCCCCCTATTCCGCCACCCATCCCTGGGCAATCGGCTTGGCCATGATGCGCCGGTAGCGGTTTTCCAGTTGGACGACCAGACGGTCGCCCAGGCGGTTGGTGTGCAACAGGCGATGGACCCCCCAGACCGACCCCGCCGCCACCCCCAATCCACCCACCATATCCAGGGGAAAATGGACCCCCAGGTAGACCCGCGACCAGCAGACCAGAAGGCTCAACCCCAGCAACACCCAGCCCACCCGCTTGCGCACCACATTCCACCACAAAGACAAGGCCATCGAAAAACAAAATACCGCATGATTGCTCGGAAAAGAGGCATCCGGGGCGTGGACCAGATGGGTATGTCCCAGACCGATGACAAAGGGACGGGGATGCGGCCACAGCCAGCGCAGACAGAGGCTCACCATCAATCCCAACAGAATGGCCAGTACCGCCCGGACGGCCAACTCCCGATGATAGGACAAGCCCCACAGCCACATGCTCAATAACAGCAAAGGCAGTATATAAACCAACCATTTGGCAAAAAAAAGGGCACCATACAGCAACACAGGCGACGGATCAGCCCCGGCATTGAGCCACAAAAAGAGTGTCTGATTGAACTGTTCCATGGGATTGTTTCCAGGTAAGGGATGTACGCTATTGACTACGTCATGGATTGTACATGGACACGGGGTCCAGGGGCTGGACGGGCGCAGAAAAACCTTGGGGCTTTGCCCCCAAACCCCCACCAGTGGGATGATCCCCCTGGACTAAGCAATCATGATCAGACAACACGGATCTCTACGATTTGAAAAGCGAAAACCGCTTCTGGCTGTCCAGAAAATCCGCTGTCTGCTGGGCGATAAAGGCGGTCAAGGGCTGCCATGAACGACCGTTCTGACTCCTGAACGCCTGCAACAGAGTGGGAGCCAACAGTGGCACGGCTTGATCCCCCATGGAGACCCCCGGCAACGACGCCCCCCCCCGTCCGGCCATCACCACCAGGGCACGCCGGCCCTCCCGCATCTCCCGTGCCCGTTGTGTCATCGCCGGCAACAGACGCGCGAAAGGACCGCTCTCCGCCGATCGCTCTCTGGGGAGAGGCAAAACCGCCCTTGGAGCGGTCTTGACCGACGAATCCGAATCGGAAACCGACTGATAGGCCACCAAAAGAGAGTCGTTGAGCGATACGGTCTCTGCCCATGCGGTCGCCACCGGGGGCAACGGTGCGGGGGCAGGGGAGAGGGATGGGCAGGTCTCCTCCACCCGATGACCATTCGGCACCCCCTCCCCGGTCTCCGGGTGACACACCGGAGCAGGAGGGGTGGCCGGTTGCACGGAACCCGCCACCGCTTGCGACCGCAAGGCCTGGACAATCTCCTGACTTCCGGCCCACAACCGATCGCCCTGCTCGTGAACGGTATGGATCAGGGTTTGCAATTGCAACGGCGTGGCCCGACCGATCCTGGCATCCAACGCCGCAACCGAACGATTGACCTCGGTGGCCACCCGTTCCATCAAACGCATCTCCTCACCCCGTTGCCGGGCCATGAGTTGGGCCATCTCGGTCACGGTCGGTGCCAGGGTGGCGATGCGGGCAAAAAGCCGATCGCCCTGTTCCCGTACCGTATCCGCCAACATTTTCATATTCAACGGCGTGGCCCGGCCAATCCTGGCATCCAACGTCGTCACCGCCCGGTTGACCTCTTTGACCACCTCTTTCAGCAGACGCCGCTCCTCATGACGTTGCCGGGAGAGAATACGGGTCATTTCCACCAAAACCGGCTGCAGGGCCGTCTGGTTGGCCAACGGCTCCATCCCCTCCGGCCCCTCTGACTCTCCATCCCCCAGAGGCTCCTCCGATGGCTCCGTTGACCCGCTCCCCACCAACGCGGCAGCGGATGACAGTGGGGCCAACCGCTCAACGACCTCTTCCAACAGCCGTTCAAAGGCCGCCTCACCGGCCATGACCAACCGTTCCCCCTCCTGACGCCAGCCATCCAGCAGGGGCTGGAGACTCTGTTCGTTCAGAACGGCCACCACCTCCCCCGTGGGGACCGGCGTTGCCGCAGCCAACAGGGCAGCGTGGGCCGGACTGGAGAGACTCTCCAACCGATCCAGCAACCGTTGATGGCCGTCATGCACCCGCTCCCCCTCCTGTTGAATGCGGTCAAACAGCGACTCCAGATCGGGTATCCAGGCCGATGCCACCACCGACTCGTCCGCCAACGCCGCCTTGGCGGTCAACGCCTGGCTGACGGCAGCCAACTGATCGACAATCCGGGTGAGAACCGCCGAGGCGTTCGGATCATCCATCCGGGCAGAACCGGTCGAACGGGATGAGATCTGTTCCGTCAACAGACGATTCAGGGTGTCCGCATTGGCCTGGAGCAGACGCTCTCCTTCGCTGCGAATGGCATCGGCCAGTACCGTCAGGTCGGGCAGGGTATCGACCGCCCAGACCTTGCTCTCCAGCGCGGCGGTCACCCGATCCAGTTGTTGCACAATCTGGGCAAAATGGCTCTGCACGGTATCGTTCAGGGTTTTTTGGCCCACATCGGGCATCTGTTCCATCTCGCGGCGCAGGTTGGCGAAGAAAGGAGCCAGCCCCACCTCTCCCAGACTGGCCACGGCCTGCTCCATGCGCACGGCCACCCGCTCCAGCAACCCTTCCCGCTCGGACGGTGCCAATTCGGAGAGGGTGGTGGTGGCGGTGGCCGCCGTCAGGCGGTGACCAATCCCCTCCAGAAGGGTCTGCATGGTCTCCTCGTTGGCACGCATCCACCGCGCCCCCTCGTGGCGCACGGCCTGCAATACCGCATCCGCACTCGACTGGGTCGCCGAGACCTCCATCTTTTCGCCCAGAGCGAGAATGGCCCGTTCAATCTGGCTGCCCATCTGTTCCATCAGGAGAGGCAGGTCGTCCGACCGGGCGGAACGCTCCACTGACGGGAACGGGTCAGCCGGTGCCACCCGGTGCGATAATTCGGTTTTGAGGGTCGCCATCACTTCGAGATGGGCCGTCTGCATCCGCATCCCCTCTTCCCGCAAGGCGGCAACCAGGGGTGCCATCTCCATCGGCGTTCCAACGGTGGCCATCCGCTCTCCCAGGGTCTCCATCGCCTGTTCCAATTGGCCCGCCACCCGCTCCACAACCCCTTCATTCAGGAAGGATTCCGCCGGAGGCTTGCCCGTCTGTGCCTGAAAGCTCGGTTGGGTGATCACTTGATGCAGACGGTCGGCGATCTCCTGCAACTGCCGCGATTGGGTCTGGGTCGCCTGGAGTTGCTCCCGGCCAATCGAATCGTCACCGGTCCAGACCACCCGTTCCAGCCACAACTGGCAAATCAACTCGGCCTCCCGCTCCAGGCGGTATTTATGGCGTTTTTCCTCCCAGGAAAAGAGGAGGGCAATGGCCAGACCGGCAATGGAAGAGAGAAATTTGATCGAAGCGGCGTTGAGCAGCCCCATCAGGGCACTCTGGGTCGTGTAGAGGTCGCCACTCGCCATTCCCTGAATGGTAAAATGGATGGCCGCCACCAGGCCGACCAGAGTGACCAATACCCCCACACCCACCAACAGGTTGGGAACAGTGCGATAATAATAGTGGGCCGCCTCCCGTCCCATCAGGAGATCGGCACTAAAAAAATGACCTGGAGTGCGACTGCCATACAGGGGAACGCCTCGGGTCGGCGGTACCACCAGCGTCTTGCTGAAGGCCGACCAGGCGGGAGCCAGCAGACGGTGCCGAACCAATGCCTCGCTGATCTCTGCATAGCGGGCGGCAAAGAGAATCGGCTCCTCCGGCGTCTCTTCCAACTGTCGTCGCATATCGACCAGTTGCCGGTACAACGGACGAAAAAAATGGCCCTGCAAGGCGAACCAATGACCGCTCCCCCACAACAGAAGGAGACCGGCCGCCGCCCAAGGTGTCCACGCATGATTCAGCCACTGCAGAGTCCAGTCCAACATACGGCTCTCCGTCAAAATTTTGGACATGTCATGAGGGTTCTTTTGTGCTGTTCTTGACCTGCACAAAAAAAATCGAGTACATCCGTTGAATTATCCCCTGGCCGGGATGCCTGTCTGCGACACCTTGAAGCCAAGACGATCCTCCACGCGACCATGGATGCAAGATTCATGCTAAAGTTATTGAAACGCCATCCTTCCCGTTTGGACGGCCCCCTGTCAACCGATCGCTGTCGCTCCGCAGAGGGTTTGAAACGGCGGAGCCTAAGGAGCCTGGCAAAAATAACTTGAACATCTTGCTTGTCTTTTGGTCCGCCCGCGTCGTTGCAAAAAGGCTTACATACTGATA
>CAIWLA010000106.1 GCA_903913345.1 uncultured Magnetococcales bacterium
CCAGACCCAGACGGTTGGTACGGTAAACACCACCGTCACGGTGGGCGGGGGCTTTTCTATCGAAAAGCTGAATGCGGCTGGGGATCATCAGTGGACGCAGATGGAGGGGTGGAGTTCTTCCGGTTCGATCACCCCCAAGGCCATGACCATGGATGGCAATGGCAATATTTATGTGGTGGGCAACTTTTCGGGCATGGCGGAGTTTGGTCAATCTCAGTGGATGACCAGTACCCAGGGCAGCCAGGATATGTTTATCGCCAAATTGGATCATGACGGTCATCTCACCTGGGTGCAGTCGGTGGGGGGAGCGGGGGTGGACAATATCGGCGGCCTCCAGGTGGATGGCTCCGGTGCCATCCATGTGGTGGGTTATATGACGGGTACGGCCGACCTGGATCCCGGTGCGGGGGTGTTGTCCATGAATGGCGGGAGTGGAATGGATACCTTCCTCCTGACGTTGAACTCGGCGGGCGAGTTGGACCATCTGCCCAGTGGCACGGTCACCGCCGTGATGCAAAACGGTGTGTGGACGGCGGGCAATACGCTGGCCGATGCTGACAGCCCCTCGGTGGCGGCGGGCTATCTGCCGGTGAGCTATCAATGGCAGGTTTCGACCAACGGGGTCTCCAACTGGACCGACATCACCGGTGCAGCCGGTGGTGCCTTTGCACCCACACAGGCTCAGGTTGGCCAATATCTCCATGTCGTGGCCCGTTATACCGATGCCCTGGGGATAGAGGAGCAGGTCGCGAGTGCGGCGACGATGCTGACGACCCTGCCGCCCCATCAGGGGGTTTTCATGGACAGTCCCGTGGCGGGTGTCGCGTTCCATACGGCCACCCAGACCGGCCTCACGGGCGCGGGGGGTACCTTCCAGTATCTCGATGGGGAGACGGTCTCCTTTTCCATTGGCTCGATTGCCTTGGGTCAGACCAGTGGTGACGCGATTGTAACGCCGCTCAATCTGGCGCAGGGCAATACAACCACCGCCACCAATATGCTGCGTCTGCTGCAAACCCTGGACAGTGACCACAATCCCGCCAACGGCATCACGATCGAGGCCGCCACCCTGGCCGCCGCCCAGAATGTGGCGTCCGGGGCGATCAACCTCTCCGACCCCAATCTCTTTACCGGGAGCAATACCGCGCTGGCTACCCTGCTGGGCAGTCGGACCGTGGTGAGTGCAACCACGGCCTGGGCCAATTTCCAGAGTACCTCGTGGGTTGATGTGGCGCAGAGTGACGGCAATGGTCATTCCAATGGGCAAAACATCGCCGTCGATGGTCAGAACAATGTCTATACCACGGGCCATTTTGGTGGCAGTGTGGATCTGGATCCCGGTGCGGGGGTTCACACCCTCATTGGCACGGGCACGGAGGGTGCCCTCCTGCAAAAACAGGATGCCGCCGGTCACCTGCTCTGGGCGGATACGGTTCAGGTGCTCGGCAGGGCCATGTCGATGCCGGGAGTGTGACGGTTGCCACGGAAAGTGGCCACACCTATCTCTACAGCGTTGGCCAGTTTGCCGGGGCGTTGGATCTCAATGGTGATGGTGTGGCGGATCTCTCCAGCCATTCAGCCGCCAGCGATGTCTATGTCATCAAGACCGATGCCACGAACGGCCAGGTCGTCTGGTCCCAGGCGATTGGGGATGCCAACGATCAGGAGGGGGGCCTGATCGCCTTCAACGGGGCCAATGCGGTGCTCTTCGGGATCTCTCAGACCGTCCACACCGATGGGACGCTCGCCCAAAACCTGTTTGCGCATACCTTCACCACGGCGGCGGGTTCTGCCGTGGGGAGTGATGTGACCATCCCCTGGTCGGTGGCGGATAATGTGAATGGGGGTATCCTGGACAGTGCCGGTCATTTGCTGATTACCGGTCGTCATGCCCTCTCCCTCGATACCTCCGAGGCGTTTGTCGAACAGGTCAATGCGGCCACGGGGGCCGTGGTCTGGAGCCGGACATTTGCCGGCACCGATGGCACCGGTTCGGCGTTGGTCACGGATGCGGCGGGCAATACCTATGTGGTGGGCAAATTCAGCGACACCATCGATTTTGGCCATGGCATCACCCTGACCGATACCAGCGGCGGCGAGAAGGTATTCGTGGCCAAGCTGGACGGGAGCGGGAATACCCTTTGGGCCAAGGGGATTGGTTTGGGCCTCTCCGGGTATAGCGCAGACAATGATCCCTCCATGGTCCTGGATGTCACCGGTTTGCATCTGGCGGGTTCGGTGCGCACGCCAATGGGTAATGACAATGCCCTGGTGGTGACACTGGATACCTCTGGCCATCTGCTTTGGCAGCAAGAGGTGGGTGGGACCGGGTATGTTCAGGCCAACGCCATCGCGGCGGACAGCCAGGGCAATCTGTTGGTGACGGGCAGTGCATCGGGCGATGCCAATTTTGGCACCGGGCCAGGCGATCAGCATATCGTGGGCGATGCGCTCCATTTCTCGGATTCCCTGTTTGTCCTCAAACTGAATGGGGCGACCGGCGCGTTGGTCAATACCTCCGGGAATGGGGTCACGATCGACGGTTCGGCCAACCGGGGGGATACCCTGACGGCGGTGACTACGCTGGACGGCCTGACCGGGTCGGTGCCCGTGAATGTCCCGGATGGCATGTCGTCGTGGATGCCGGTGAATTATCAATGGCAGACCGCCTCTCTGGTGAATGGGGTATTGAGTGGTTGGAGCAACATGGCGGGTGCCAACCAGTCGCAGTACATGCTGGGCAGCGGCGATGTGGGCCATGAGATTCGCGTCGAAGTGACCAATGGTTTGACCGTGGTTGACAGCACAGCCACCGCCCCGGTGACGGCCCTCAACCATGCGCCGGAGGTGCACAATTTCACGCGTGAGGGCAATGCGGGCGACTGGATGCGTTTTACCGCCCAGGATTTTATCAACCAGACGCAGGACAAGGATCTCGGTGATACCCTGGTTTCGATCAAAGTGACCCATCTGCCCGATTCAACGGCGGGTCTGTTGCAACTGAATGGGGTGGCGGTGACGGCGGGACAGGTGATTGCGGTCGCGGCCCTCGATCAACTGGCCTTTGTGCCGACGACCGGCGGTTCCGGGTGGACAACGCCGACCCGGTTCAGTTGGCAGGGCTATGACGGGCATGATTGGTCTGCGGCGGTGGCGGTGGCCACGCTGGATCCGGCCACGGGTGGGCCGGGTTGGGTGCAGACCCAGACGGCGGCAACGCAGACCGATTCGGCCACGAGCAACGGCCTGGTGGTGGACAGCAGCGGCAATATTTTTGTCGTGGGCAGCTTTTCTGGCTCCATCAATGCCGGAACCGCTACCAATCCGATCACGTTGACCAATAACATCACCGTGACCGGGGGCAGCGAAGGCTATATCGAGGCATGGAACAGCGCGGGGACACCACAATGGGCGGTTCCCATTCTCCATTCCGGTACGGGCAGTGTGGGTGTCAACAGCGTCAAATGGGACAATGAAGCGGGTTCCAGTTATCTGTATGTTTCCGGCACCTTTTCCGGGACGATCAATCCGGGGACGGCGCAGGCGTTGACCAGCATTCCCTCGTTGACCACCAGTATCACAAGTGATTTTTATGTTGAAAAATGGGATGTTGCGACGCATACGCTCGTTTGGGCGCAACAGATGGGTGGTGCAGCCAGTGAAAATGGCCGGATTGTTCAGGCCGATGCGACCGGGGTGCAGGTCAGTTGGGGTACAAACAGCACCACCCCTTCGGTTTCCGGTCCTTCCGGACAGGCCGTCCATCTGGATACGTTGAGTGCGACCGATGGCCATACGGTATTGGCCTCTGTGACCAGTACCGATGGCGGGGTGATGGATGGTGTGCAGGCCTGGACGGTTGACAAGGCCGACAGCAATGTGGTCATTGCGGGTGTGCATCAAATCTCTGCGGCTGTGGGGACAACGCCCGCTTATAACGTCCCCTTTGTCGAAAAGATGGCCGCAGACGGCAGTCATTGGTATGCCACTCTTCCTGACATGAATTCTCCCTTTGGCACCGATTTTATGGGCGGCGGCAGCATTACCTCCGTTTCGGCGCTGGCGGTGGACAAGGCCAATAATATCTATTTGGCCGCCGGGTCGAACGCCTCGTTTGTGGGTTCGATGTACGGCTTTGCGATCGAAAAATTGGATGGGTCTGGTGATCATCAGTGGACGCAGTCGGAGGGGTGGGGTTCCGGAATGATCACGCCCAGGGCCATGACCGTGGATGGGGATGGCAATCTGTATGTGGTCGGGGTCTTTTCGGGGACGGCGGGTTTTGGTTCATTGCCGCCCATGACCAGTGTGCAGAACAGTCAGGGGGCCTACAGTCAGGATCTCTTTATCGCCAAATTTGATCAGAACGGTCAATTGAGTTGGGTCCATTCTGCGGGCGGGGCGGGGGCCGACAATGTCAGTGGTATCCAGGTCGATGCCTCCGGCACCCTTCACGTGACGGGTTATGTGACCGACTATGTGGCACTTCCCACATCGCCAGTGACCTATGCGTACAGTGTCGCCGATCTCGACCCCGGTCCGGGGATTTTGTCTGTCAATGGGGGCAATGGACGGTATACATTCCTCCTGACGTTAAACTCGGCGGGCGAGTTGGACCATCTGCCCAGCGGCACGGTCACCACCGCGCTGCAAAACGGCGTCTTGACGGCGGGCAATACGCTGGCCGATGCCGATGGGATCGGAACCATCCACTACCAATGGCAGACATCGACCGATGGAGTCTCCAACTGGACCGACATCACCGGGGCCACGAGCAGTTCGTTCACCCTGCCCCAGACGGAGGGCCAGGTGGTCCACGTGGTGGCGAGTTATACCGATGGGTTGGGTATCGTCGAACAGGGGACGAGTGCAGCGGTATCGACGGATAGCAATAATACGATATCAACGGCCAATGGACAGTTGGTCATGAATGGCTCCCACACCGATACGATTTCCTACGCCGGTGACAGTGACTGGTATGCCCTCTCCCTGACGGCGGGCACCGCCTACATCTTTCATTTGCAAGGCAGCGGAACCTTGACCGATCCCCATCTGATCCTGAGGGATGGATCGGGTGCCGCCCTCAATGATGTGGCGGGAACGGGGGGCGGCGCGCAGATGGTCTATACCCCAACGGGCAGCGGCACCTATTATCTGGATGCCCAGGCAAGCGGTGCGGAGCAGGGCAGCTATACCCTGACGGCCGTCTCGGATCTGGCCAATCTGGCCACTCCGACCGCCACCGCCGGTGTCATCGCGAACAGTGCAATCGATGCACCGGGTGACATCGACTGGTTCCGGGTGACCCTGACGGCCGGGCAAATCTATGCCTTTGACCTGCAAGGTGCCCCCACTGGCCATGGCACGCTGGGGGACGCGCTGCTTACCCTGCGCGATGGGTCGGGCAATCCGATCAGTTCGAGCAGAGATTTTGGCGGCACGACGGATTCCCATCTTCTCTATGTCCCGACGACCACCGGGGTCTATTATCTCGATGCCGAGGGGAGTGCCAATACAACGGGGAGTTACACCTTGAGCGGTGCGCTCCTTTCGGCGACGGTGCCCACCTCCAGTTCCGTGTCCGGGACGATCTCCTCCACCCACAAGTCGGATCTGTATGCCGTCTCTCTGGTGGCCGGGACGGCTTATACCTTTGATCTGCATGGCTCGTACCTGAACGGCGGCAGTTATGGCACCCTGCCGGATCCTTATCTGGCGGTGATGGATGGAACGGGCAACCTGATCAGCTCGAACAGCAAGTTTGGCGGCACGCTGGATGCCAAAGTGGTGTATATCCCGACGGTGACCGGAACCTGTTATCTGGATGCCCAGGGATTGGCGGTGGCGGCCACCTCGACGACAGCAGGCAGCTCCTATACCGGCACCTATACCCTGAACAGCACAATTGACACGGTGAATCATGGGTTGATCATCGGCGGAACCCCGGTAACGGGTACGATCACGGCAACGCATGATTCCGACCTGTATGCCGTCTCCCTGACGGCAGGGACGGTCTACACCTTCGACCAGATGGGGGTGGATCCGTATCTTACGGTGAGAAACAGCACGGGTGGCTCGATCTCCTCAACGTACATCAGCACCCCTCTGGTGACGGGGGACGTGCAGGCGGTCTATGTACCGACCACCTCTGGAACCTACTATGTGGATGCCCGTGAGTGGAATTCGACCACGGGAAGCTACACCCTGAACAGTGCGGCCTATACGGCGAACACGCTGACCGTTGGCAACCCGATGCCGGGGGTGATTGGTTCAACCGGCCAGTCCGACTGGTTTGCCGTCTCTCTGACGGCAGGGATGGTCTATTCCTTCGATCTGCAGACCGGTGGCGTGAGTTCGACTCTGGATGTGAGAAACACGACGGGGGGGATGATCAGCTCGAATCGTACAGTCGGAGGAGATACGGCGGCGGTTTATATCCCGACGGCCAGTGGAACCTATTATCTGGATGCCCATGGATGGAGTGCAGGCACGGGTACCTATACCCTGAGCAGCACGGCCATTCCGAAGGGTTCTGCGGTGGCCATCGGCACTACCCCTGTCAGCATGTCGGGTCAGATTGCGGCGGCCAATGGCTCTGACCTGCATGCCGTCTCCCTGGTGGCCGGAAAGGTCTACACCTTTGACATGCAGGGCACTCCCGGTGTGAGTGGCGGGGTGGATCCCCTGCTCGACATGAGAAACAGTGTGGGCACCCTGATCAGTTGGGGTCACATGGGCGGGGGGGATACCACGCTGGTGTATGCCCCAACGGCCAGCAACACCTACTATCTGGATGCCCGTGGCTGGAATGCGACCACCGGCTCCTATGCCTTGACGGGCGTGGATGCCACCACCACGATCAATACCACGTTGTTGACCGGCACCACCGGATCGGTGACCAAAACGATCACGGCAACCCATGAGTCCGATCTGTACGCCGTCTCCCTGGTCGCCGGGACGACCTATACCTTTGATTTGGAGGGCAGCGGGACGCTGACCAATCAGCACCTCACGTTGTGGAATGGGGTGAGTGGTTCCCTGTTCGATATGGTCGGGAATGGGCATCCGATTGTTTATACGCCCACCGCTGGCGGAACCTATTATCTGGATGCCCAGATGGATGTCCAGGGTGTGCTTTCTGGCAATTCATACACCCTGAGTGCGATGGCTGCCCCGGATGTGGGCAACACGACCGCCACGGCGGGCACTCTGGTCGTTGGTGGCTCCGGGACCGCATCGATATCCAGTTTTATCGCTCCATTGGGAGACAGCGACTGGTTTGCCGTGGCCCTGACCGCCGGAGCACAATACACCTTCACCATGCAGGGCAGCGGAGCCATGGTCAATCCGCATCTGATGTTGCGGGATGGAACCGGGACTCTGCTTACGGATGTGGCAGGCACCGCGAACAACGCCCACCTGGATTATACGGCAACCTCCAATCAGACCGTCTACCTGGATGCCCAGGCCATGTACTCGGAGACCGGGGCGTACACCCTGAATGCCACGGTGGCTGCCGCCGATATCGGCAACACGGCGACAACGGCGGGCCATTTGACCCTCGGCACCCCGGTGACCAGCACCATCAATCCCCTTGGTGACAGCGACTGGTTTTCGGTCTCCCTGACCGCCGGAACCCTCTATGCCTTCGATCTGCAAGGATCCGGGACAGGGGCACTCTCTGGTGAGCATCTCGTATTGCGGGATGGGACCGGTGCCGCCGTCCGGGATGTATCCGGGTCGGGGGATGTCCAGGCCTCCTATATATCCACGGCGGGTGGAACCTATTATCTCGATGTGCAGGGGATATCCGGGGTGTATACCGGTTCCTACACCCTGAGCGGCACGGCGGTGACGACCACGCCGTTGACCATCGGCACTCCGACCACGGGCACGACCATCGCTGCATCCAACGAAACCGACTGGTTCTCGGTCACTTTGGCGGCCAATACGACCTATGCCATTGACCTGCATGGCAGTGGGACGCTGACCGATCCGTATCTGGTATTGAGAGACAGTACGGGTGCTTCAGTGGGCGGTTTTACGGGATCGGCGGGGGATGCCTGGACCGTCTATAATTCGGTGAATGGCGGAACCTATTATATCACCGCCCAGGGGATGAATGGGGAGACGGGCGGATATACCCTGAGTGTGAATACGACGACCGACATCGGCAACACAACCACAACGGCGGGCAGCCTGGCCATCGGTGGTTCCGTGCATGATGTGATTGCTCCATCGGGTGACCATGACTGGTTTGCGGTTTCTCTGACAGCTGGTACGGTCTACATATTCGATTTGCAAGGGGCCTCCAGCGGTCATGGGACGCTTTCGGATCCGTATCTCTCCTTGATGAACAGTGGGGGTGGCGTGATCGTCTCGGATGATGATTCCGGGATAGGACTGGACTCCCAGATTATGTATGTCGCGACTTCTACTGGTGCCTATTATCTGGATGCCCAGGGCTTGGGGTCGAACACAGGTGCCTATACCCTGAGCAGCGCGGCTCTTCCGGTGACTCCGTTGACCATCGGCACCCCAACGACCGGTGCCTCGATTGCTTCGCCCAGCGAAACCGATTGGTTCTCGGTCACCCTGGCGGCCAATACGACCTATGCCATTGACCTGCAAGGCAGTGGGACGCTGACCGATCCGCATCTGCAATGGCGAGATGGGACGGGCAACGTGGTGAGTGATATGATAGGATCAGCGGGAGATGCCTGGACTTTCTTTCATGCAGTGAATGGCGGAACCTACTATCTCGACGCCCAGAGTCTGTATGCGGAGACGGGTGGCTATACCCTGAGCGTCAATACGGCGGTTGATGTCGGCAACACCACCAGTACGGCGGGCAGTTTGACTGTTGGGACGGCCATGCACGGTTTGATTGACAACTCGGGCGACAGCGATCTGTTCCGGGTCCACCTGACCGCTGGAACCTTTTACTCTTTTAATTTGATGGGGGGATACAACGGTCAAGGGACGCTTCCCTTTACGGATCTGGCGTTGATGGGCAGCGATGGAACCACCGTTATCCAGGAGCAAAATTCCTACTCTGGAGGAAATGGATCGGGATCCGCCATTGTGTATCTGCCGACCACCACCGGGGACTATTACCTCAATGCCCAGGGTGCCCAGGGGTATACGGGCACCTATACCCTGAATGGCACGGCCCTGGTGGCGGATACATCGCTCGTGAATGGCTCGACCGCATCGGGTCAGATTCATACCCTCGGCGAGACCGACCTGTTTGCGGTCTCTCTGACCGCCAACACGCTCTACACCCTGGATGTGCAAGGGATCTACTATCCGCATCTTGTGCTGCTGGATGGCACCGGTGCCATCGTCAACGCATCATCGTCTGCATCCTCTACGAGTTGGGATGCCTGGACGGCATATATGCCAACGACCGGTGGCACCTATTATCTCGATGTCCAGGCCTCTGAGGGGGGGACGGGTTCCTATACCCTGACCAAGGCGGTGGTGGCCACGCCATCCACGTTGACCGTCAATGGCACTGCACCGGCGACGGGGACGATTGCGTCACCCGGTGAGGTCGATTGGTTCAAGGTGCACCTGGATGCCGGCACTCTCTACTCCTTCGACCTGCATGGTGGTGCCACGACGCCCGGTTTGCCCTATCCCAGCCTTCTGTTGAGGGATCCGACGGGTAACGCAGTGGGCAGTGCCCTCGTCGTGAACCATTACAGTAGCGGAGCGGATTGCACAATTGACACGATCGCGGCGACTTCGGGAGACTATTATCTCAATGCCCAGGGGATGTATGGGGAGTATACGGGCACCTATACCCTGAGTGTTGTCACGACCCCTGCGGTGACCCTGGTCGTTGGTACGCCCACGACGGGTGCCACCATTGCATCGTCCGGCGAGATCGACTGGTTCCGGGTCTCCTTGACGGCTGGTGTGACCTATTCTTTCGACATGCAGGGCAGCACCACCACCGGGGGGCTGTCCTATACGGATTTGACGCTGAGAGGGAGTGGGGGGGCCGTCATCCAGGAGAAAACAGCCTGGTCGGCGGTTTCGCACATTCTGTTTACACCGACAGCGGATGGCACCTATTACCTGGATGCCCAGGGGCAGAACTATACCGGTTCGTACACCTTGAGCAGTGCGGTGGTGTCGGTCACGGCGTTGCCCGTCGATGGTTCGGTCACATCGGGTACGATTGCCACCTCCGGCGAGATCGACTGGTTCCGGGTACACCTGAATGCCGGGACGGCCTACGTATTCGATTTGCAAGGAAACCCTGGCAGTGGTGGGTTGCAGTATGGCCACCTTGGGTTGATGGATGGGATGGGTAATGGCCTTGGCGATGGGTATGGAGTGGACGCACAAGTTGTCTGTGTCCCGACGACCAGTGGGGATTATCTCCTCGATGCCCAGGGTTACGATTCTTCCTATACGGGTGGTTATGCCCTGAGTGGCAAGGCCGTTCCGGTGGTTGCCATGACCGTTGGCACCCCGCAGGTCGGCTCCATTCAAACGGCCGGTGAAATCGACTGGTTTGCGGTCTCCTTGACGGCCGGGACGTTGTATACCCTCGATTTGCAGGGATCGGCCAGTGGGCAGGGGGCCGGGTTGTCTCCGTATCTGGTGTTGAGAGATGGTACGGGTCACTTGCTCAACAATGTGCAGGGATCGTCCGGGGATGTCTGGACTTACTATGCGCCGACGACCAGTGGCACCTATTATGTCAACGCCGAGGGGTACAATTCATCGACTGGTGCATACACCCTGAGTGTGCGAGCACCGGTTGATGTGGGCAATACGGCCGCTGCGGCTGCGCCGTTGACCATCGGCAGTGTTGTACACGGTGAAATTGCTCCATACGGGGATACCGACTGGTTCCAGGTTTCTTTGATCGCCGGGACGACCTATGCCTTCGATCTGCAAGGCAATGGAACGGGCCATGGAACCATCGCGTATACGGATCTGACGCTGACAAACAGTGGCGGCACCCTCATCCAGGAGCACAATTCTTCCTCTGGCGGAGGGGACTCTCTTGTCCTTTATACACCGACCTCCACTGGAACCTATTATCTGGATGCCATGGGGTTATCCAACGGTTACATAGGTACCTATACGCTGAGTGGTGTGGCGGTGAATACCTTGGCGGTTGGCACTCCCACGACCGCCGCCACCATTGCCTCGCCCGGTGAGACCGACTGGTTTGCGGTTACCCTGGCGGCCAACACGACCTATGCCATTGATCTGCAAGGCAGCGGGACGCTGACCGATCCGCATCTGCTGTTGAGAGACAGCACGGGCACCTCGGTCGGCAGTTTTATGACCTCGGCGGGAGAGGCCTGGACCTACTTCAATGCAGTGAATGGCGGCACCTATTATATCGCCGCCCAGGGTCTGGGTGCGGAGACGGGTGGGTACACCCTGAGCGTGAATACGGCGACCGATGTCGGCAACACCATCACAACGGCGGGCAGCCTGCCCATGGGTGGTTCCGTGCATGGTTTGATTGCCCCATCGGGTGACAATGACTGGTTTGCGGTTTCTTTGACCGCTGGCACGGTTTATACATTCGATTTGCAAGGATCCTCCAGCAGCCATGGGACGCTTGGAGATCCGTATCTCTCCCTGCTGGACAGTGGGGGTAACGTGATCACCTCGGATGATGATTCCGGGATAGGGACTGATTCCCAGATTGTCTATGTCTCGACCTCGACTGGAACCGGTTATCTCGACGCCCAGGGCTTGGGGTCGAATACGGGCAGTTATACCCTGAGCAGTGTGGCCCATACCGTGACGCCGTTGACAATGGGTTTGCCCTCGACAGCCACCTCGATTGCCTCGCCCGGCGAAACCGACTGGTTTTCGGTCACCCTGGCGGCCAACACGACTTATGCCATCGATCTGCAAGGCAGTGGGACATTGACCGATCCGCATCTGATGTTGAGAGACGGGACGGGACAAATGCTGAACGACTGGACGGGATCGGCGGGAGAAGCCTGGACCTTCTTCACTGCGGGAAGTGGCGGAACCTATTATCTCAATGCCCAGGGGATGGGTGCCGAGACGGGTGGTTATACCCTGAGCATCAATACGGCGATTGATGTCGGCAATACCACCGGTACGGCGGGCAGTTTGACCGTTGGTACAG
>CAIWLA010000107.1 GCA_903913345.1 uncultured Magnetococcales bacterium
CCGGTGTGGAGGCCGCCACGGCCTCTTTAAAAAAAGAGCAGGAGATGGTCGAAAATGCCCAGGCCCTGTTGGCCGCCAAGCGGTCGGAACTGGTCGGTTCCCTGAATGCGCTGAGCGGGTGGTCCCCCTCCCTGACGGCGGCCAATGGTCGTATCGACAGTGGCTCTGCGGCCCAAACGGCGACGGATGGGATCGCCGCACTCATTCGGAACAATGCCGCCTTGGCCTTTCAGGTCCAGGCCAACCAATCCGCCACACGGGTGCAACATCTCCTGTAGGATGACCCTCCTGGCATAAGCCTTTTCTCCCACCAGGGAACGCATGAACCGTCTCTTTTTCGCGCTGGTTTTTCTGGGGTTTCTCGTCACCGCCTGGCACCAGATGGCGGGTGTGCCGGTGGTGACCGACCCCTCTCCCATGCAGATTCTGACCAAGGGAATGGTGGATGCGGCAACGGCCTCGGTGACATTGGCCATGGGGCTGGTCGGGGTCATGACGCTGTTCCTGGGCTTGATCAAGGTGGCCGAACAGGGTGGGTTGTTGACCATTCTCGCCCGGCTCATTCGCCCCATCATGGTGCGCCTTTTTCCCGACGTACCGGCGGATCATCCGGCCATGGGGGCCATGATTCTCAACATGGCTGCCAACGCCCTGGGGCTGGGCAATGCGGCCACCCCGTTCGGCATTCGCGCCATGCACGAGTTGGATCGCCTCAACCCGCACCCCGGTACCGCGACCAATGCCATGGCCCTGTTTTTGGCCATCAACACCGCCAGCATTACCCTGGTCCCCAGCAGTGTGATTGCCGTGCGGGCCTCCCTCGGCTCCCACGATCCGGCGGCCATCCTGCCAACCACCCTCTTTGCCACCGTCTGCGCCACCCTGGCCGCCATTCTCAGTGCCAAGGCCTATCAATCCTTCTTCCCCCTGCCAACGGGGGAACCAACCGCCAACGAAACCAACAGAACGGCACCAGGGATGGCACCGGGCGGGGAAATTCCCTGCGATGAGGGCTATCCGGTGTGGGTCTCGGTCATGGCCATCGGGGTTCTTCTGGGGTTGATCCCCCTGACCATTGTATATGGCAAGCTCTTCTCTGCCTGGGTGATACCCGGCATGGTGACCGGATTTTTGGGCTTTGGTCTGCTGCGCGGGGTACGGGTGTATGAATCCTTTGTGGAAGGTGCGCGGGAAGGGTTTGAGGTGGCGGTGCGGATCATCCCCTATCTGGTGGCCATTCTGGTGGCGGTCGGCATGTTTCGTTCCAGCGGTGCCATGGCCTATCTGGTGGCCTTTCTCTCCCCTCTGACTACCCCCCTGGGTCTGCCGGCCGAGGCCCTGCCCATGGCCCTGTTGCGCCCCTTTTCGGGGTCCGGGGCCTACGGTTTGATGACCGCCATCATGCAGGATCCGGCCATTGGTCCAGACGGCTATGTCGGCCTGCTGGTCAGCACCATCCAGGGGTCCACCGAGACCACCTTTTATGTCCTGGCGGTCTATCTGGGTGCCATCCAGGTGCGGCGGATGCGTCACACCCTGGCCGCCGCCCTGACCGCTGACGTGGTCGGGTTGGCCGCCGCCGTCTTTATCTGCTCCCTGCTGTTCCCTGGCCGTTGATGTCCATCGTCCCCGTGACACCGCCGCCCTCCGTCTATGATTTGCAGCGGGAGTGGCTCACCAACCTGGGCCGGACAGAACGTGTCACCCATCGGGGCGTGGTGGAACGACTGCTCGATGAACTGTCGATGGTGCCACCCACCCCGTTTTATGATCTGCTCGCCTTGCAACCCTGGCAACTCATCAAAAAAAGACGGCTGAACCGGTATTATCCCGCCCTCCAGGTATTCGTCTGGCAAAAGGCGCTGGAGACGACCCACCCGCTGTACACCGCCAGAATCATTTGGCTTTTTCGCCGAATAGCACCCATTCAGCGACCCGCCGACCGGCACCATCTGGCCGCCATGGATCAACAGTTGGCCCTCTTTGCCCTGCTGACGGACAATGTGATCGGGGACGGATTTACAAGTATTGCCCTGTATGTGGTATCGCGGGTGTTGGGCGGATGGCACAAAAATCCCACCCAGGTGATTCTGGCCGTCCAACTGGCCGACCAGTTGGATCAATGGTTTGAAACCCGGATGGCCCAATTCGCCCAGATGGACCTGCTGCCCTGAGGCCGGGGCAGACCAGACTCCCAGGGCGTGTTGACATTCGAGCACCAAAGGCCTTCAGACAAGGCGCGGGGCCGCGAGCAGCGCAGCATACACGTCGTATGTGAGCAGCGGA
>CAIWLA010000108.1 GCA_903913345.1 uncultured Magnetococcales bacterium
CCAAACAGGTGATGCAAAACTGGGCGGATGCCACCTGGTTTACCTCCCGTCCCAAAATGCCGGAACGGTTAACGGTCACGGTTTTCAAAGTGTCGGGGGAGACCAATACCGATGATCTCTCGCCCGCCTCCGAGGCGTGGAGTCGTCCGGATGTGCCGGTACACGCCAAATCCATGCTGATCAACCGCCAACCGGGATCTCTGGAAGAACTGACGGAATTGAAAAAAAAGGGCCATCCCATTGCCTATGTGGGCGATGTGGTCGGCACCGGTTCGTCGCGCAAATCGGCGGCCAATTCCTTGATCTGGCACATTGGCGAAGATATCCCCCATGTCCCGGCCAAGCGGACCGGTGGTGTGGTGCTCGGCGGTAGTATTGCCCCCATCTTTTTCAATACCGCTGAAGATTCCGGCATGTTGCCCATCCAGTGCCCGGTGACCGACCTGCACAACAGCGATGTCATCACCATTGACACCCAGGCGGGCACCGTCAGCCGTGAGGGTGCCGTGATCGCCCATTTCACCCTGCAACCCTCCACCCTGCCGGACGAGGTGCAGGCCGGGGGGCGGGTCAATCTGATCGTGGGCCGCAAGCTGACCGCCGAGGCGCGCTCGGTGTTGGGTCTGCCGCCTTCCACTCTCTTCCGGCAGGCGGAGATACCCCCGGATACCGGCAAGGGATATACACTGGCCCAGAAGATGGTGGGACGTGCTGTCAGTCTGCCGGGCGTGCGACCTGGAGCCTATTGTGAGCCCAGGATGACTACCGTTGGTTCCCAGGATACCACAGGGCCGATGACCCGGGATGAAATCAAGGAACTGGCCTGTCTCGGTTTTTCCGCCAACTTGGTCTTGCAGAGTTTTTGCCATACCGCCGCCTATCCCAAACCGGTGGATATCAAGACCCATCAATCCCTGCCCGGCTTTTTTGAAGAACGGGGGGGGGTGGCCTTGAAACCGGGTGACGGGATCATTCACTCCTGGCTCAATCGCGTCTGCCTGCCGGATACGGTGGGGACGGGCGGTGATTCCCATACTCGTTTTCCCATCGGCATCTCCTTTCCGGCGGGTTCCGGTCTGGTAGCCTTTGCTGCGGCAACCGGTGCCATGCCCCAAGTGATGCCGGAATCGGTGCTGGTCCGTTTTACCGGGACCATGCAAAAGGGAATCACCCTGCGTGACCTGGTCAACGCCATTCCGTATGTGGCCATCCAGCAGGGCTTGCTGACCGTTGCCAAGGCGGGCAAGAAAAACATTTTTTCTGGCAAGATTCTCGAAATCGAAGGGCTTCCAGATCTCAAGGTGGAGCAGGCCTTTGAATTGACCGATGCCTCTGCCGAACGGTCGGCGGCGGCCTGTGCCGTGCAGCTCAACAAGGAACCGGTCATTGAGTTTCTGAGTTCCAATGTGGTTCTGCTGAAAAATTTGATCAAACGCGGCTACAAGAATGCCGCTTCCATCCAACGGCGCATTGATGCCATGGAGGTCTGGTTGGCCAACCCGCAATTGTTACAGGCGGATGCGAGTGCGGAATATGCGGCCGTTATCGAGATCAACATGGATGAAATCAAGGAGCCGGTATTGGCCTGTCCCAATGATCCGGACGATGTCAGGCTGCTTTCCAAGGTAGCTGGCACGGTCATCAACGAGGTATTTCTGGGTTCCTGCATGACCAATATTGGCCATTTCCGTGCCGCCTCGCGGATACTGGACGGTCAGCCTCCGGTTCCATGCAGGTTGTGGGTGGCCCCGCCCACCCGGATGGACGAGCGGCAGTTGATGGATGAAGGGATATACAGTGTATTTGGCAAATCGGGTGCCCGGACGGAGATTCCCGGTTGTTCGTTGTGCATGGGCAATCAGGCGCGGGTGGCGGACAATGCGGTGGTTTTTTCCACCTCCACCCGTAATTTTGACAATCGCATGGGCAAGGGGGCGCAAACCTTCCTTGGTTCTGCCGAATTGGGCGCGGTCGCCGCTTTGCTGGGCAGACTGCCTACCGTAGAAGAATATCTAAAACACATGGCGGAACGGGTTGATGCCAAGGCAGACGAGACCTATCGCTATCTGAGTTTTGACCAGATTGCAGGATATGAAAATTCCGGGGTTGCGGCGTAGCAGAACATTGAGGGACGGCTCCCGCCCCTCAAGCCCCCTTCCACTCCAATGGGCATAGGGAAAAAAACCAGATTTGCGATGCCCATTTTCCTTAAACTTTTGCATCGGAGTAAAAGAATAATGCCCGGACAGACCACACAAAGCCAAGCGGACATCATTTATACCGTCGTCGATGAGGCCCCTCAACTCGCCAGCGGCTCTTTACTGCCCATCATCCAAGCCTTTACCAAGGTGGCCGGTATTTCTGTCGGTACAAAAAACATTTCTTTAGCGGGAAGAATTCTTGCAAACTTTCCTGAATATTTGACCGAGGCACAAAAACGGCCCGATGATCTGGCGGAACTGGGTGAACTGGTCGTCAAGCCGGAAGCCAATGTCATCAAGCTGCCGAATGTCAGTGCTTCCCTGCCTCAACTCAAGGCGGCCATTGAAGAGTTGCAAGGGCATGGCTACCCCATTCCAAACTATTCCGACAATCCCCAAAATGCGGCGGAGATCGAGGCCAGGACACGCTATGACCGGATCAAGGGCAGTGCCGTCAATCCCGTGCTGAGAGAGGGTAATTCCGATCGTCGGGCACCCAAGGCGGTCAAGGCGTATGCCCAGAAAAATCC
>CAIWLA010000109.1 GCA_903913345.1 uncultured Magnetococcales bacterium
CATCCATCGTGGTCTGAATGCGCGTTTCTCTATACGCCAATGGCGCGAAGTTCATGAACCATTCATTGTACATGTCAACGGATTGAATAATGTCTGCTTTCCACCGATCTGGTTTATCTCGATTAACGGCCAAATTCCACCCCCCGTTGAGTACAAACCCATTTCTTGTCTGCGGAAAATCTCTTGATTGGAAACACATTGGCGGCCAGAGCTACACCACCCGTGAAAACCCACTCGTTGGCGGCGATTCGGCCCCCTCACCCCCGCTGGAACGGGTGTGCCTTGAGGGCGATTTTTCTTGAAATTGGAGACAAGGCTCCCCGGACGACTGCAACACCTCCATCCATGGCCATTGTTTGGTCTTGAACCCCATGGCCCGGCACCCCCTGGGGAAATCGGCATCCCAGGTCACTTGAAAGTGACGGCAGCGGCGGCAGTCAATGCCACCGATCTTTTCCTCAGCAGAATGGCTCACGGTACACAGGCAACCCCCTCAAAGCACCCACGCTGGCAAAAAAACCGCTCACACAAACCCTGGCTCAATCCGAATAAACCGGGGCGTCTCCCGCACGGCATCCAGGGTTTCCATTTGGGCCAGGGCAACCCGCACCTGCCGTTCGGTGGTGGCATGAGTCACCATGATCAACGGCACGGCCGCCACGTCAGAACGACCCTTTTGATGAATGGCATCAATCGAAATCTGCTGACGGGCCAGAACCGCCGTCACGTCAGCCAATACCCCCGGCCGGTCGGCCACCGCCAACCGGAGATAATACGCCCCCTGCCACGCATCCATCTGTCTGACCGGAGAGGTGGAGAGATATTCCGGCAAGGTGGAAAACCCGGAAACCCGCTGCCCGGAACCCACCCGCAGGTTGCGGGCAATGTCCACCAGATCGGCCACCACCGCACTGGCCGTTGGTCGCTCCCCCGCTCCCCGCCCGTAATACATGGTCGTCCCCGCCGAATCCCCCCGGATAAAAACGGCATTGAAAACCCCCTCCACCGAGGCCACCATGCTGGTCACCGGCACCAGCGTGGGCTGCACCCGCAACTCGACACCCCCCGCATCCTGTTTGGCAATGCCCAGCAGCTTGATGCGATAGCCCATCTCACTGGCCCAGGTAATGTCCACATCGGACACATGGCGAATCCCTTCCACATGAATCTGCTCAAAACGGGGCAACGAGCCAAAACCAATCGCCGCCAGAATGGCCAACTTGTGCGCCGCATCAATGCCATCCACATCAAAAGAGGGATCGGCCTCGGCAAACCCCTTGGCCTGGGCATCCCTCAATACCTCGGCAAACGATACCCCCTTTTCGCGCATTTCAGTGAGAATATAATTGCACGTCCCATTGAGAATGCCATATATCTGGTCAATCCGATTGGCCACCAGACCCTCCCGCAACACCTTGATCACCGGGATGGCACCCGCGACCGCCGCTTCAAACAGCAACTCCCGCCCCACGGAAGCGGCATAGGGAACCAACTCGGCCCCCTGGGTGGCAATCAGGGCCTTGTTGGCCGTCACCACATGTTTTCCCTGCCTCAACGCCTCCAGCACCAGGGATTTGGCCGGGTCCAACCCGCCAATCAGTTCGATGACGACATCAATATCATCCGCCGCCACCACCCGCTGCAGATCCCCGGTCACCTCGACTTCCCCCAGGTCCAATCCCCGGTCCCGACCCGGCGTGCGGGTGGCAATACGGACGAGACGCAGGTCGATCCCCGCCCGCTGCCTTAACAAAAGGCCCTGCGTCAGCAGTAAATCCGCCACGCCACGACCCACCACCCCAAATCCCAGGAGTCCGATGCGCAGTTCTTTCACGGGTACACCCTCTTGTGAGATCAGGCAGAAACATCCGCCCCGGCATTGAGAAATTTTTTAATATTGCGAATGGCCTGGCGCGTCCGCAGTTCGTTTTCAATCAGGGCGATCCGCACAAACTCATCCCCATACTGCCCAAAACCGATTCCGGGACTGACCGCCACCAACGCCTCTTTCAACAACAGCTTGGAAAACTCCAGCGATCCCATCTTGCGAAATTCCTCTGGAATCTGCGCCCAGACAAACATGGAGGCCTTGGGACGCTCAATCTCCCAACCCGCCCGACCCAACCCCTCCAGCAAGACATCCCGCCGGCTTTGATACAGGTGCCGAATCTCGCCAATACACTCCTGGGGACCATTCAGGGCCACCGCCGAGGCAATCTGGATGGGTTGAAACATGCCATAGTCCAAATAGGATTTGATCCGGGTCAAGGCCCGAACCAGCCGCTTGTTGCCCACCGCAAACCCCACCCGCCACCCAGGCATGTTGTAGGTTTTCGACAGGGAGTAAAACTCGATGACACAATCCTTGGCTCCCGGCACCTGCAACATGCTCGGACACTCATAGCCATCAAAACAGATCTCGGAATAGGCAATGTCGGAGAGGACAAACAGGTCATTCTCCTTGGCAAAGGCCACCACCTTCTCGTAGAAGGCGAGATCCACCACCATGGCGGTGGGATTGGAGGGAAAGTTGATCACCAACACCTTGGGCTTGGGCCACGTGTGGGCCATGGCCTGGGTCAGTTCCTCAAAAAAATCGGTGGTCCGGCAGAGGGGCACATGACGAATATCCGCCCCCGCCAGGACAAAGGCATAGACATGAATGGGATAGGTCGGGTTGGGAACCAGAACGGTATCGCCCGGAGAGGTAATGGCCAGGGCCAGGTGCGAAAACCCTTCCTTGGAACCAATGGTGACAATGGCCTCCGAGTCGGGGTCCAGTTCCACGGCAAAACGAC
>CAIWLA010000110.1 GCA_903913345.1 uncultured Magnetococcales bacterium
AACTGCTTGGTCCTGTTCACCCAAGACGCACTATTGCACCAGGAGGCACACCATGGGCCGTGAAAATCCTCTTCGTTGGGACTGCTCTGTCAAGGGCTGCTTCAACATCAAAAAACGCCCCAAGATTGAGGTGTTTGCCGAATGCTTCCCAGGAAACATACAGATGGGTGACGTCGATGGCATCGTCGAGATCAACGGTCAGGTGCTCCTGCTGGAGTGGAAGGAGTTTGAGCCGATCAGCACCGGGCAACGCATCATGTACCAGCGAATGACAGCGTCTCCGGCCTGCCATGTCATAGTGGTCATCGGCAATCCAGAGACGATGGTGGTCGAAAAATACAGCTACTTCCGGGATGGGGCAATGGCGGAGTGGTTTCCTGGAACTCTGGAGAACCTGAAGGAACTCATCCGAAGTTGGGTGCGATTTGCCATTCAACCGCGTTCACCCACACGAACCCGCCCAGAGCAATCTGCGGCGGGTTCCTTTTTTGGAGGCACCCCCCATGGGACTCAACCCACACCAACTGCGTGACCTCGTCATCCGACCCACCCTCCAGCGGCTTGCCCTCTGGTCCGACGCCGCAGAGGAGCTGGTCCTCGGCACTGCCATTCAGGAGTCTGGCCTGCAGTACCTGCAGCAATTGGGTGGTGGCCCCGCGAGGGGGTTATGGCAGATGGAGCGCGCAACCCACGACGACATTTGGCAAAATTTCCTGCATTTCCGCACCAAACTGGGCCTGAACGTCCTGGGTCCGTACACCAGGCCAGACCACACCCGTTTGGCCTGGGATCTGGCATACGCCTGCGCCATGTGCCGCATCGCCTACTTGCGCTGCCCAGACGCGTTGCCTGCGGCCGGGGACATCAACGGGCAAGCCGTTTTCTGGAAACGATGGTACAACACGCCGCTCGGAAAGGGCACCGTCGATCAATACACCGCCAATTGGCATCGCGCCATGGGGCACGAGTGAGATGGCAATCAAACAATGCTGGATACAAGAAGTGTCCGGCAACCATTTGGAGAGAAAAAGATCATGCATCACCTGACCGAACATTTCACTTTGGAGGAACTGACGCATAGCGACCTGGCCGTTCGGCAGGGTATTGCCAACCGGCCGTCCAAGGAAGTTTTGGCAAACCTGAATACGCTGGCGCAAAAACTGGAGCAGGTGCGAGCTATCCTGGGCCAATCTGTGCTGATCATTTCCAGTGGATACCGTTGCCCGGAACTCAATGCCCTCATCGGTGGTTCACGGACCAGCGCACATCTCCGTGGCCTGGCCGCCGATTTCAAGTGCCCCAGTTTTGGATCACCTGCAGAGATTTGCCGTGCGATTCAAAAGCATGGCTCTCTGCTGTGCTTCGACCAGCTCATTTATGAGGGGACGTGGTGCCATATCGGTTTCGTCTCCCAAGACATTGATGCGCGTGGTGATGTCCTGACGGCCTCTTTCTCTGGCGGCAGGGCATCCTACACACGTGGGATTATTGGTTGAAATGCTCAATTATTCAGGACAGGAAGGGGAAGTTGCCATGAACCGTATCACGCTTTCAATCGCCGCCAACATGGCCGCCCTGGCATACGACACCACCGCTCAGCTTCCAGACTTTGATGTCACGCAGCATGTCCATGGCAACATCCAATGGTTCGCGGCCAGAAATGCGAGCGAGTTGTGGCTCGTGTTTCGCGGCACCGACGAGGTGGCCGATTGGGTGGACAACCTGAATGTTGGCAAGACCGTCGCTGGGCAAGGGTATGTGCATAAGGGTTTCAGTGATGCCCTCGACACGGTCTGGTGGTCCGTCATGGACGAAATCCATGCGCACGAAACCCGCCATCTGCATTTTGTCGGACACTCGTTGGGTGGTGCGCTGGCGGCGATTGCGGCATCCCGGTGCCTGCTCAGCCCGGCAGACAACCACGTCCACCTCTGGACATTCGGTCAACCCCGTTGTGGCGACAAGACCTGGGCTGACTGGATGGATGAGCGGTTTGGCCAGCGATACACCCGACTGTTCAACGCCGGGGATATTGTCCCGCATTTGCCGACCTTTGTGAGGTTCCGGCATGCTGGCACCGAGGTTTTCTTCGACGA
>CAIWLA010000111.1 GCA_903913345.1 uncultured Magnetococcales bacterium
CCGGTTTTTTGCTGGCAGAGGCCCAGCGACTGTCGGGTTGGGCGGTGATGGCCGTCAATTATCGGGGTTACGGGGAGAGCGGCGGCAAGCCCGGTGAGTGCGCCCTGTTTGACGATGCCCGGTTGATCTTCGACTGGGCACAACGACAGCCCGGCGTTGATCCCGATCACATTTGTGGCCTACCGACTGTTTTGAAAAGAGGGGGCGGGAGAAACCAGGTCGGAAACGGAAATGGGATCAATCGGTTGGGTGAAACCGTATGTCAAGAGGGGCGTTAATCGGATTTGCGGTTTTTTGCGGATTTCGGATGGATTTACGCTCCTTTTGATAGTTTTTTGAGCGGTTTTCGTTGGCGAGGCCGGGCGGTGGCGGTCGAATGGAGACGAAGGAAAATAAGGGGTTGCGCGGTTTTTGCTACGAACGGGAGACCCGTACTTGCTGGCTTGGAATCGGATGTTGATCCAGTGCGGCATCCGATTGGTTTAACCTGTTAAAATCATATAAAATTTCCCTCGTTCCCCGTTTTTATGGATCGGATGCTGGGAATCAGATGCTGGAAGCCGGTTTTTGATCGCCAAGAACCTGGTTCCAGCATCCGATAAGGCCGAGGGAGGGAACCTCCCCCGGCACGGCATCCAACCCACTTGCCCGGTTCAATAGTTCCTGATCAATACCTCCTTCGCCAGGATGTTTTGGCTGGCGGCGCAGGAGTATCGGGTGGTCACGGAACCGATCTGGAACATTCCGAAGATCTCACGAACCTCCGGGACATCGTTGAGGCTCAGGAGGAATTTCCCCCTCAGTGCCACCAGTTGCTCGGCAAGCTTAGTGAAATCCGCTTTTGAAAAAAATCCCCCTCCCGTAGTGATTCTCACAATCCCAATATGGGGGATCGATATAGAAGAACGTGCCGGGGCGGTCGTAGCGGTTGATCATCTCCCCGTAAGGGAGGTTTTCTATACTGACACGGGCGAGGCGGCGATGGGCGGCGGCGATCTCCCGTTGTCCCCCCGCGCCAAACTGGTTAAAGGCCGGAAATTTCATGAAGACCGTCCTGCCCGCCAGTGCCGGGTCATAAGCGTATTTAAAAATCCCTCCGTCGCATCGGACAAACCGGCTCTGGCTGGGGTGTGACCTGATCGTTGTGCCGTAGAGACCCCGCCGCATGTAGCTGCCAAGCGTGTAGCAGTATGCCCCAGTCAACGTGGCAGTGGAATAAGCAACGAACTCCCCGTCCACCCACGCCAGGGTGGCCCGGTTGTCGGCATCGGTGGTACTGCCAGAGGTCAGAACGCCGGAGGATTCCGACAGGTCAACCTTGCAGGTGCTGGAGGTGTCCGGGTCTGTGCCAGACGACATCTGTTCGGTCAAAAATCCATGCCTGGCTGGTGAAACGATCTCGCCGATCTTCTTGTAATTTGTCCCGTCTGAAGACAGCCAAGCCGAGCATCCACCGTAATTTTCGCCCCCCGACAGGGCCGCCCATATCTCATGCCCGTCTGCGGTCAAGTCCCTGGGTGCCTCGAACAACACGGGGGTGTTGACTGCGCCAGAGGGCAGATTGTAAGAGGCCGAATAGCCACCAACCTCTTGGTGCGGGTAGGTCGCAGAACTGAACACCCCCATGGGCGCATCTTCCGCCTCGATGGACAGTTTTCCCTGTTCATCCTCCTCAATAGAAAGGATCCTGACCGGCGTTTTATCCAATCCCATGGACTGATCTGTGAGCGTGACAATATCCGTTGGTTCCAAAAGACAATGCCTCCAACCGAGCTGAAAGGTGTACGTGTTGCGCACATACTGGAGACGCTGGAGGATGTTTTGTGCCACCGCCCTGGCCACAACGGCTGATGTGATCTCGTGTGCCTGGACGGAATCCATCGTCCGCAGGCCGTAGATGTCTATGTTTACCA
Source organism: uncultured Magnetococcales bacterium (assembly GCA_903913345.1). Classification (GTDB taxonomy): domain Bacteria; phylum Pseudomonadota; class Magnetococcia; order Magnetococcales; family Magnetaquicoccaceae; genus Magnetaquicoccus. Next base: position 1,914 of record CAIWLA010000111.1, read on the forward strand.
GGTCTTTGGCCTCGGCCACTTCGGTGTTGTAGTTGTTGGCCGCATTCAGGAATTC
>CAIWLA010000112.1 GCA_903913345.1 uncultured Magnetococcales bacterium
AGCCGACCCAACTAGCGCGTCGGTGGAGAATTAATCCCAGGACACTCCAGAACTGGCGGTGCAGAGGCAGCGGTCCGCCCTACCTGAAGATTGGTGGACAGATCCTGTATCGCCAGGAAGATGTCGAGCGGTATGAGGCTGAAAACCAGCATAAGGATCGTACCAGTCTCTAACGTGCGACGCACATGCAGAAATAGCATGATCGGAGCAAATACAACATAAAGAATGTACAGTCAGAAATTATTCCAAAGAATAAAGAAAACGCATGGAAAAGGAGAAATGACGCATGAAAACACCACGAACCAACAAACCAAAAGGAGCCGAAATCCCCATCTCGGTTCTGGACCAAACCGAAGCGGATATCCCGCAGATGGGGGTGGGCGAGGTGATCGAGGAGGAAATCAAGCCCTGGGACGACGAGGCCCGGCTGGCGGAAGAGCAGATGGCCGGGGATATGGCCAAGTTGCTGATGGAGCAGATCAAGACGCTGCCCCGCTCGTGGGCCGCCATGTCAGAAAACCAGCAGACTGACGTGTGGTCTACCGTGTCGGCAGGGTGTGCCAATCTGGCCAGCCAGGCCATTGAGATGATGGCCTCGAGGGGACGGCGGATCGTTAAAGGGGTGATGAAACAAGTCACCATCAAAGATGAAATCCAACTGACGATTACCTGCCAACGGTCGCCGGAAGCCTGCACCGCTATGGGTATGGCCGCCGCCGGGGGCGAGGTGGCCTTCCTGCTCTTGCATACAGAGGGATTTTTGCAACTCGGATCGCCCATCGATATTGGCCCGAAACAGGGGGTGCTGAATTTTGATGCGGACCCGGCGGATGGCGAATCACTCGAGAATACCGGGTGCCCGCTATGAAAACAACCTACAGCAGCAACGAAACAGGACTGATTCCCAATGGCGTTTATTTGAATATGCCAGCCGAGCAGTACCACGCGGATCCGTCACTGTCCGCCAGTGGCATCAAGGCCATGGGGGCCAGCCCGCTGACCTACTGGCACCAATACCTGGATCCAGACCGTGAGGATGAATCCAGCACACCCGCCAAGGTACTGGGCAGAGCGATTCATAAGGTTGTCCTGGAAGGTTCCGATGCCTTCAACCGTGCCTATCTGGCGGAAGCACGTCCCGAAGATTACCCCGGTTGCTTGCAGGGTGTCGAGGCCCTTCGGGAAAAGTGCGGAGAACTCGGGCTGAAGAGATCCGGCACCTTGGAGGAGATGTCACATCGCATCCTGGATGTGGATCCCCGCTGCCTGCTTTGGCCGATCATCAAGAGTGCCTTCCAGGATGCAGTGGCCGCTGGGGGCAGAGAGGTTCTGACCAAGGATATGTACCAGCAATGCCTGCGGGCCAAGGAGGCCATCCGCTCCAACGACGCCGCCAACACCGCCTTTACGGGGGGATTGTCCGAGGTGTCGGTGTTCTGGACCACCCCGGATGGCGTGTCGATGAAGTCGCGGTTCGATTACTTGAAACCGCAGGCGATCATCGATCTGAAGACGTTCAGCAACCAAATCGGGGCACCGGTCGACTCGGCGGTGGTGGCCGCAGTCACCCGGTCCCAGTACCACGTCCAGGCCTACGTCTACATGCAGGCGGCCAAGGCGGCCAAAGAGCTGATCCTGAAGGGATGCGTGTACGGCGACGACACCAACGCTCTTCAGCAATTCTCCCAGGTGACAGAGGATCCCCGGTTCTTCTTCGTCTTTTTGGAAACCGGTCCCGCCATGAACGTGCTGGTGCGTGAATTTGTGCAGTCGCGGGGCAACCTCATATCCCTGGTGTGGGAGACGGGCGGGCGAATCGCCACGCGAGCCATCGATGTCTGGAAGGCGTGCATGCAGCAGTTCGGTCCG
>CAIWLA010000113.1 GCA_903913345.1 uncultured Magnetococcales bacterium
CCACCAGGGGGATAATCCCCCTGGACCCGTAATAGTAAATAAAGAAAAGACTATTTTTTAGGGGATCAGGCGTACCGGGGCATACCCGCTGCCGGGGGTGCGAAAGTTGGTCACCTGACCCTGGTACAAACGGGGAGCCACCCCCAGGAGTTGCCGACGGTAGACAAAGAGACGCCAATCCATTTTCATCCGCGTCTCCGGCACCACCGAGGGGGGAATGAACGATTGCAACAGAGTGGTCCGGGGATCCAGGGTCTGCAACCGGTGCCGGGAGAGGCTGTCACCCAACAAAACCCCTCGACTGCCAAAGGCCGTGACCGGCTTGAATACCCACCGTTTGCGCTCGGCCCAGACCCGTTCCGGCTCCATCTCTGCCAGCAAACGACAAAACGGAACCACGGCGCACAGGGTGCGAATCTCCCGCTCGGTCAGGCCCAGGGCACGCAGCTCCACCTCGTCCGACCAGAGGATCATCCGCCGCTTGTCGGCCAGGAGACCATAACTGTGGGGGTTTGGGGTCAGACAGACCTGACCCGCCAGATAGGCCGCCTTCAATCCGGCCAACGGCCCGCTCTCCAGATAAAAATCGCAATGACGGTTATAGATCAAATCGATCCGCTTGCCCTGGAAGAAGACCCCCTCCTCGTCCATGGTCAGTTCTCCGGGATCGGCCAGGGCGGCCTCCACCCCCCAGGCGGCAAACAGGTCGGCAAACCGGTGCATCTCTTCAGCCAAAAACTGTTTTTCCGGTTCCTCATCCAGGATGATCACCCGCGCCGGGCGGCGGATGCGTCCGGCACTGAAGAGGGTCATCTCCTGGTCGAAGGTCTGCAGCAGGGTGAGGAGGTGGGGGTTGGTCCGGTCCATGGGGGCAGAAGGAAAGGTGGGATCATAGGCACGGTAAGCCAGCAGGGCACCCCCCGCGTTGGTGTTGACCTCGATCAGGCGTGGACCCTGGGGGGTGAGGTGAAAATCATAGCCCATCATGACCGACTCATGGCCGGGATCAAACCGGGACACTGGCGGCAGTTCGTCGGCCAACCGGTCCCGGTAGGCCGGCAGACGGTGCAGGCGATGGAGGGCGTACACCAGACGGAGCATGGTGCGCAGGTCGGCGCGGGACAATACCTGGGGGGTATTCATGAACGGATCCTTGGGCGATGGACGACGCACCCTTTTTCATCGATCAGGGGTTCAGGGGGATTATCCCCCTGGCGGGGTCCAGGGGCAAGGCCCCCGTCGAACCTTCGACGGTCAGAAGAGATATTTCACGCCGACCTGAACATTGGACATGCCATTGAATTGGCCGAAGAGGGTATCCTCGTTGCCCCAATAATAGTTCCACTCCGCCATGGTGATCCATTTGTCATTCAGCTTCCACTCCCCGTCCAGACGGTTCCACCAGCCACCCCGTTCCTCGATCATGGTGAGGTTGTTGATGCGGCCCTGTTGTTCCGTGCCGATGGGTTTGGAGAGAAAAAGGGAGCCAAAATTTTTATATTCCGATGCATTGCGCAATCCGTTGGAGAGGCTCATCACCGCCTGGTCGGCGGTGTACCGTCCCGAATTGGCGGTGCCGTTGCCCGGAACATCCACATAATCCAGGTTGACAAACTGGATAAACTGTCCGCCGATGGTCAGATTGGTGAAGGCAATAAATTCGGCCCCCAGGACATACTTGAGCATATCCGTATTCTGACTCTGCATCCCCCCCACCAGATCCCCCTGGGAGAGGAGATCCCGATCCACCACCGGAGTTTGCACCCCCATCTGATAGACGGCCTCGCCCCGCAACACCACCGGTCCCAGGAGACCACTCTCCACCGAGGTATCGAAAGATCCCCCCAGGCTGTTGATCCGTTTCATCTTTTCGGTAAAGACCAGGGTGGCTGGCCGGTTGATGGCGGCCAGGGTGTTGGGATCCACTGCGCCATAGTATTTGCCCGTCGCATCCTTCAGGTTGAGGGTGGTGACGCCCCCATTGACGACCCGCTCGGTGGTCAACGGGCTGCCCTGGCCGTTTTCCCAGGAGAGGTCCACATAGGGGTTGGGATCATAATGGTTCAGATAGTTCAAGGAATAATTAAAATTGCCGCCGATGGAATTTTTATAGCGAAAGCCGACATTCAGGTTTAAATCATCGGGATAGTCCTGCCGAAAGGTCGAGCGCGCCCCCACAAAGGTATTGAAAGTGGCAAAGGTGGCATTGTTCATGTATTCAAAGGCGGAATGGGGATTGTTCGGGTTCCAGTTGGCCCCGTCCATGAGCAAAGTCTGGTTTTTATTGGTCATCTGCGTGAATTGATTGAGACAGGCAGCCCCCACCAATCCGGCGGGACAGGCCCCGTTCATGGGTGTCGTCCCATTCACAAAATTCTGGACCGTCATCGTGCGCGGGTTGAAGTCAACCCCCGGTCCGAAGGCGTTCGGTACCACCACCAGACCGGGCAGACCAAACCCTTTGGCCATCCCGTCGAAAGTACCCGCCACCTGTCCCAGGGCCGGGGTGATATTCAAAAATCCATTCACCCGTCCCGTGATGGCATCCACCCCCTTCATGATGAATGCCTCACCGGGACCACCGCTGGCCTCCAACCCTGGAATATAGTTGTCTTTTGGTTGCGCCAGCAACAATTGAAGATTGCCCGTTCCCCCCATCGAGGTGGAGGCCTTCATCATCCAGACCGGGATTCGGGAGTCGGACATGGTGTTTTGCACAAACTCCCGGTAGTCGGTCGGATTGAGAATATCCAGCAACTTGATCCCATCGGCGGTGCCCCATACCTCCTGCTGTTTGCCCAGGCGCAGATCCCAGGAAGAGAGGGTGGTATCCAGGTACAACTCCCGCAGATAGTCATTCTGGGAATAGGAACGGTGTCCCCGATCCCCCTCCATCCCCTCGGTTTCATACATCAAATTCAATTGGGAGTGCATCGAGGTGGAATCGGTGAACTGTCGATTGACAAACAGATTGAGGGAATTTTCCACCTTCAGCAGATCACCTGCGTGGTGCCGCGTGGTGTCGGTGGTCGAACTGGCCTGATTGGTGGTCTGCCCACTGCGGGTGAAGAGGGCCGATTCGTTCTTGAGAACCCCGTGGATCTCCCACGGATTTTCCTTGTCATCCGGGGGCAGTTGGACGGCATCATCGGCCTGAACCACTGTGCCGTGGGCCAAACCCAGCACGGCACACAGGGTGGCAATGCGCATTCTTTTCATGGGTGATCTTCCTGGATGAACGGACGATTGCAGACGATGACAGAGGTCACTCACTCTCCTTACTCCTTGATCCTGCTCAGGGTGTCTTCGCTCCACAGGGACTCTTTCTTGCCGGTATTGAAGGTGAACACCTCGCGCGGGACCACGGCGATGGTTTCATGGCCGGTCAGCACATTTTTGCCATACCAGTATTTCCAGAAGAGGGCACGGGGATTGCCCGTTTCCAGATCCCCCCAATCGCGATCAATCCTCTTGATCAGCTTTCCATCCTTGAAATATTCGGTCCGATAGTCGGCAAAGCTCTTGGTATCGATATAACTGATCCGATACTGGTACCACCATGCGGGATTTTTGTGGGTACTTTTGACGACATACACCTTTTTATCTTTGTGGTCACAGATCTCGGCGGTGGGCAGGGATTTCATGTACCAGTTTTTCTCCGCCTCTGGAATATCCATGAAGGCGAGACAGCCCCCAAAGGTCCGGGTCTCCAACAGTTGATGGGTCTCATGGCCGGGTTTGCGCAGGGTGACATCGTCAAAGGTAAAATCGGTGCCGCCCCAGGCATCCTCGTGGGCGGGTTGGGCAAAACGCCGCACCTTGCGCAAGGCGGGCAGCCAAATACTGTAGGATTGACTTTGGTTGTCGTCCACAAAATCGGTGACCAGCATCCCGGTACCCCGCAGATTGCCGGAGGTAAAGATGGCCA
>CAIWLA010000114.1 GCA_903913345.1 uncultured Magnetococcales bacterium
AGCTGAACCGGAGGGCTGGGGTGACACAGGCGGCTCTATCTTTGATCCCGACCTTGCCCCCCAGCCTTCTCTCCCCAACCCTTTATGCGCTTGGGTAGCGCACACCATGAGGAGTCCAGCATGAAAAAATTTAACAGGAAACATCGAAAACGGGCCATTGCCGTTAAAAAAGTCTCCAAGAAGACAAAAAGGATGTTGGCTTGGCTAGAGTCCATGGAGGATTGAAGGATTTTAAACTCATCACTGCCAGACCGACGCGATCCAGGTTTGCTTTTCATCCCATTCATTGTTCCCTTGCCTGAGAGTGACGTTTCTGCGTTCCTCTCATCGAATTTGTTTCTGCCGCCTTGGCACCACCATCACGAATAAGTTCCCTGATCGTCACCCCCCCTATCACCGGTATTTCCATCAAGAAAGAAGTCATCTGGTCTGGAATGCTGGAACAAACTATTTTCCCCATCAATTGATTGCGCACTATATTGTAACAAATAAACATACCCAAGCCCGATCCACCCCGGCCTTTGGCAGTCGTAAAAAATGGTTCAAAAACATGACTCAATACATCTAAAGACATGCCTCTGCCGTTGTCCATATACCAGATCACCAGCAGCTTGTCATGTTTCGTTTCATATTGTACGTTAATATTGATGGTACCCACCCGCTGACCCTCATCAAAGCCATGGTGAAAACTATTCATCAACAGGTTGGTCAGGATCTGGCCCAGGGCACCGGGTTGACTCCGCACCACAATATCCTCTGGACAATCGATCACAATCTCCACCGACGACCGCTTGAACAGGTGGTGCAAGGTGGTGATGACATCCAGCAACAGTTCATGGACATTAAACCGGCGGGGTTGTTCCGAGGTCTGATCCACGGAGGTGCGCTTGAAACGGGTCACCAGATCGGCGACATTGCGTAAATTGTTGAGACACAGGCTGGACATGTCCCGGATCTTGACAAAGACCTCGTCCAGTTGATCCCCATCCACTTCATCGGCGGCGAGCAAGGTTTCCAGACGATTCACATAGTCCGGCAAGGCGGAGATGGAACCTACGCCAATGCCAATTGGAGTATTGATTTCATGGGCAAAACCCGCCACCAAACGTCCCAGGAGTGCCACCTTTTCACTCTGCACTAACTCATCGCGGGCCAGTTCCAACTGTTTGAGCGACTGCTGGAAGTCGGCGTTGGTCTGGGCGAGTGAGCGGGTTCGCTCCTCTACCTGTTGCTCCAGGGTGTGGTTGGTCTGCTTCAATGATTCTTTCATTTGCTGCAGATGGCCAGCCAGTACCCCGATTTCATCATGCCCGCTTAAGGAAATGTCACAGTCATACTCCCCGCAGGCAATGGCATGAGCTCGTTTTGTCAATAGTCGGATTGGCTTGAGAATGTTTCCATAGAAGATAACGGATAATAAGCCGCCAGTAAGCGCAAGAATCGAGACAACCACCGCCACAAAAAAGATAGCCAGATAATTGGCTACCTGATCATACTGAATACGCCCTGTTTCGCGCATCTTCTG
>CAIWLA010000115.1 GCA_903913345.1 uncultured Magnetococcales bacterium
CAACACCTCCCTGGCCCGCTCGATCACCGGCCGGGGGATGCCGGCCAGCTCGGCCACATGAATGCCATATGAATGGTCCGCCGAACCCCGGATGATGGTATGCAAAAACAATGGCCGCACCGGATCATCCTTGATCTCCACCGTATAATTGACCACCCCCGGCAGCAACTGTTCCAACTCGGTCAGTTCGTGATAATGGGTGGCAAACAGGGTGCGGGAACGGCAACTGGAGTGCATGCGCTCGATGACCGCCCAGGCAATGGAGAGGCCGTCCAGCGTGGAGGTGCCCCGCCCGATCTCATCCAGCAAAACCAGCGAACGGGGCTTGGCATGGTGCAAAATATGGGCGGTCTCCGTCATCTCCACCATGAAGGTCGAACGACCACCGGCCAGATCATCACTGGCCCCCACCCGGGTAAAGATGCGATCCGTCAGCCCGATGCTCGCCTGCGCCGCCGGCACAAAGGAACCCGTGTGGGCCAGCAACACAATCTGCGCCACCTGCCGCATGTAGGTGGATTTGCCCGCCATGTTGGGACCGGTGATCAGGGCCACGCGCTGGTCCCCGATGTCCAGTTCCGTATCGTTGGCGACAAACTCGCCCCTGGCCAGGGCCGCCTCCACCACCGGATGCCGCCCCTGCTGGATCGAAATGAGCGAACCCATGTTGACCTCCGGGCACTGATAGTGGCGTTGAAAGGCCGATTCGGCAAACGAGGCCAACACATCCAGGGTGGCCAACGCCGCCGCCGTCTGCTGCAACGCCGCCGCATGACCGGCCACCTCCTGGGTCAATGCCTCAAAAATCTCCGCCTCCAGGGTGGCCAGCCGATCCTCGGCATTGAGAATTTGCTCCTCATACTCCTTCAACTCCGGCGTGATATACCGCGCGGCATTGGTCATGGTCTGGGTCTGTTGATATTTGTACGGCACCTTGTTGCGCTGCGCATGACTGACCTCCATGCTGTAGCCAAAGGTGCGATGATGGCGAATTTTCAGGGTGGAAATGCCGGTCTCCTCCCGCTCCCGCATCTCCAGACGGAGCAGATAACCCTTGCCATCCAGGGCCAACTCCCGCACCCTGTCCAACTCCGCATGAACCCCATCCCGGATGACCCCCCCATCCCGCAACAAGGCCGGCAGTTCCTCCGCCAGGATGGTCTGCAACCGCTCCAGCAGGGCCGCATGGCCAGACAATCCCTCCCGGACAAACAGCAGAACGGTCGGCAGCCCCTTTCCCGGATCACCGTCCGCCGTGGACAGACCATCCATCAGGGCAGGCAGACGCGCCAGGGTGTGGCGCAACGCCCCCATATCCTTGGGCGATGCCCGCCCCATGGCCATGCGACTGACGAGTCGCTCCAGGTCATGAACACCCCGCAACAAGGTGCGAATCACCCCCCGCTGCCCATCCTGAGCCAGCAACCAGGCCACCCCCTCCTGGCGCGCACGAATGGCCGACACGGATTGCAACGGCCGGTTGAGCCATTGCACCAACAGGCGACTGCCAGGGGCCGTCAAGGTGGTATCCAACACCCCCAACAGGCTGTTGTGTCGCCCGCCATCCACCAGATTGGCATTGATCTCCAGATTGCGGCGACAGGTATCATCCAGGATCAAAAAGTCGTCCGCCCGGGTCCGGGTCAGACCGACAATATGGTGCAAGGCACCCTTTTGGGTCTCCCGGCAATAGGCAATCAGGGCACCCGCCGCCGCCTGACAACGGGGGGCACGGTCAATGTCAAAGGCCGCCAACGTCAGGGTGTGGAAATGATCCTTCAGCAGGGTAGCCGCCTGCGGCGGGTCAAACTCCCAATCAGCGCGCCGCGTCAATACCCGATACCGACTGGTCAACTCGGTGGGCGGCTCCCAACCCTCAGGAATAATCACCTCCGCCGGATCCAGGGCGGAAATCGCCGCCAGGGTCTGATCCCAATGGCCCGGTTCACCCACCTGAAACTCGCCCGTCGAGAGATCCAACGCCGCCAACCCCAGGTCGTCCAATCCCCGGTCCGGGACCATCCCCCTCTCCCGACCCCCTCCCGGAGCCAACGCCACCAAAAAATTATTGGACCGGGGCAACAGCAGATGCTCCTCGGTCAGGGTGCCACGGGTGATAATGCGGCGGACCTCCCGCTGCACCGGCCCCTTGCCCAACCCGGAGGGTTCCATCTGTTCGCAAATGGCCACCCGACAACCGGCTTCAATCGCCTTGCGCAGGTATTGATCCACCGAACGAACGGGTACACCCGCCATGGGAACCGGTTGACCACCGCTCTGGCCACGTTGGGTCAAGGTGATATCCAGAATGGGCGCGGCCGTTTTGGCATCCTCAAAAAAAAGCTCGTAAAAATCCCCCATGCGATAAAACAGCAGGGCATCGGGATGTTCCGCCTTGATGGCCAGATATTGGACCACCATCGGGGTATGCGAGAGATCGTTCAGCCGCTCCTTGCCCATCAGGATCCCCTCTCCCGCTCCCATCCGTTGGTACGAGAGACCGGCACACCACCCGGAGCAGGCCGTTCACCACCCACAGGGGTCTCCTCCGGGTGGTCTGGAGTCGATCTGTCGGTGCCATTGTCCCCTGGGGAAGGATTCGGCGACCCG
>CAIWLA010000116.1 GCA_903913345.1 uncultured Magnetococcales bacterium
GGTGTAGGATGTGGCCATCTTATCGATGGCCACATCCTGCAACGAGGAAAGCAATGCCCAACACAGTCAAGCCGTTATTCATTTTTCGGTCCGGCACCCACACCGACATGGGTGGCACGACGCTCTCTTTTCCGAGTTCACGCTGGCGGCCTGTGCGGCGGCCCATGATCCGGCCAGGCACCATTGGTGGTCGGGCATCCCGCCACCGATGCACCGGCCTGGGGCTGGGCAAAAAGCCTGGCTTTTGCCGGCGGCAAGCCGCTGGCCACCCCCGCCAACGTGCTCGTTTGCAGGGGTGGGTCACACAGGCGGGTGGGTCCACAGAGTGTGGACCTGTTGGCCCCCAACGGCGACATGAAAGTGCCGCTGGGGATGGCGGCATTTTTTTGGGTGCGGCCTGGTGGTAAGTGCGGTTTGGGCAGAGGCTGTGTGCGTCAGGCCGGGAATTCGCAGAAACCCGCATGCTTTTCCAGTATATAATCACGCTGCAACCGGGAATAACCCACATCTTTGTCAATCTGTTTTTTTGGCAGTATGAAAATATTTTTTTCTCAATTTAACGAATTTGCTTGATTCTTGCCGGGGAGGGTGAATATGTTTCACATACATCGATACATCGGCTGGAACTTGGGCTGTGCAATAGTAAATTTTGTCCGCAAGTCTCCCTGTATGCCCGCCTTGGTATGACGGAAGCCATTGTTGGTTTGTCATGCCCACGCAGGCGAAAATCCAACATCCTCTTGCTCGAATGGCCCAAGTGGTGGTCAATGCCTGCCGGTCAAACCGCATCCCCCTGATAAAGACGGAGGTGTCCAGTCATGAGTCGTCTATTTTTGGTCCTGACCCTGACCATCGCTTTTGCCAGTCTGTCTGGCCCGGCCACAGGCAAGGAGATCTCCTCAGCCGAGGTTTACGCCGAGGCGGTGCGCATCGAGAAGGAGATGGAGTTGCTCAAAACCTACCTGCATGTGTCGGAAACCAAACCGGTTGCATCCGTAAATGCCATGCTGCTGCCTCGTCACGTTTGGCAGAAGTGCTATTTGATCCAACTCAAGATTAACGTCTTTCGTCGCCAGCACGGTTTCCCCGTCCTGTCTACCCAGGCCATGGAACCCGTGCGGGATCTGGAACCCCTCATGAACTATGAACAAACCCAACGGCTGCTCACCGAGATCGGCTTATTAAAGGTGCGTTTGGACATCAGTGACCAAGTACCGCCCCAGCAGGTTGTGCCGGGCATGACGCCGATGGATGTTTTTAATAAGCTCAATTTTATCTCTATGCAATGGGATGTCATCAACCGCAGCGAAATAATTCCGTCGGACGTCTACACGGAGGTCAAACGGGTTGATGATGACGTGGATGCCATCCTCAACCACCTAAAAATCCAAGATACTGCCTATCCCCCAGCCAAGGTGGCCGATGCCCTATCCGCAGACGTCTTGGCCTCGGCCTTTGCTGTGATGACAGAGGTACAGAGGTTGCAGCAGATGGCAGGCCAGCCCCGGATAGATTTCGATGTATTCCGCAAAAAGGAGGATGCGTTACCCTCGGACGTGCTCAACATGGTGAGCATGGTTTTGGCCGAGTTGCAGACACTGAAGGCCCACCTGGGGTTGGTTCACGTCCTTACTCCTGCGGCGGAAAAACAGGTGGAGAAGAGCAAAACCAACGTGAACCAGTTCCTGGGCTATGTAGCCAACAAGTTGAGACTGATCCGGTCGCTTTAGCAGAGGAGGCGGTAATCGTGGACGAAACGAATGATCGGTCGGGTATCCCCTGGTATTATAGACTGGGACTGGCGAGCAAGTTCACTTTGCTCTTCTACCTGGTCACCCTCTTTGCCCTGGGGGTGGTGGGATACTATGGTTACAGCAGTGCTGCCGATGCCCTCCGGGCCAAGGCAGCGGAGACGGTACAGGGGCATACCAGCCAAGTGAGCCAGAAGATTAGCTACTTCATGGAGATGACCCGCAACGATCTTAACTTCGTTGCCAACAGCACCAGCCTGCTGCGGCAGTTGTACTGGCAGGACATGAACGACAACAGAAAGAGCGACCAGTGGAAAGTGGTGACCATGAAC
>CAIWLA010000117.1 GCA_903913345.1 uncultured Magnetococcales bacterium
GCTTGATAACCGGTTGGAATGATGGCCTTATGTGACCATCGTAAACCACCCAAACAGGAGCAACGCACATGACCAACCTGACACCCGCACAACAAACCATCCTCGAAGCCGCCGCCGGTCGCGCAGACGGTTCCATCCACCCCTTGCCGGACCGTATCAAAGGCGGTGCCGCCAAGAAGGTGATCGACGCACTGAGGGCCAAAGGCTTCATCGACGATACCGACCGTATCACCTCCCTGGGACACAGCACTGTTGATCCGAACTGGAAGGTCCCCTCCGAAGGCCCCCTGGACCTGAGCACCGACGAAGGAGCCGCTGCCTGGAATGCCAACATGCCCGAAGAGGACAAGGCGTATCATGAGGAGATGAATGCCGCCAGCGAAGAGCCGGATGGTCCGGACGACTACGACGAACCGCCTTGTTCCATCTTCTGCCCGATGGATCCCGCAGACTTGGTCCAGGCCACCACCGACGAAGGCCCCGCAGATGGCGACTTTGAGGAGGACGTCCATGCCGCAGAACGGTCCCTGGCAGAGGCCGAAAACCCCAACATTCTCCTGGAGGCCGATGGGGACTACCTCCGGATCGCCCGGAAGCACCTACCGGAGGGGCTGGTGACTCCCAACAACTGGCCCTGGATCAGGAATGCACTGACGGATGCCTACATGCTGGGCCACGAGGAGGCCAAACAGAAAAAGCCGCAACCCTCCACCCCCCGCCGCACCCGGGAGAACAGCAAACAAGCTCAGGTGATCGCCATGCTGCGGCGATCGGAAGGAGCCACCATCGAGCAGATCACCAAGGCAACCGGCTGGAACGCCAACACCGTGCGGGGTGCCATAGCCGGAGCACTCAAGAAGAAACTGGGGCTGAACATCGTCGTGATCAACCGGTTGCGCAACGTCGGCCCGCATGCCAGAGGCGGGTTCAACACCTACCGGATTGAAGATTGACAACCGAGCAGGCCGCCGGGAACAACACCCCGGCGGTCCAACTCAAAACGCCCCATTCCCTGTCGTCACACAGACCAGAACCTTCTCATGCTGTGAAGGTCACGCTTTTTCCCGGCACATCCCGACGATACCATTCATCGGGACAGTTCCTCCAAAGCGGTGCGCAGTTCCTGGCTCAGCAATCGTTCAATAGCCCTGCTGTCCGTTTCGGAAGCCAAAACCGCCGCCATTTGACCGGGGATACCAAACACGCGACCCCGTACCCGCCGAGCTACCTCGACGGCATCTTTGGCAACATCTTCGGCATTCAGCAGCTTGCTTGACCTCTCCTCATAATCGAGACGAGCAAGTTTGGCGTTGTAGGTCTCCCGGACAGCCCGGCTCATCTGGTAGTTGGGCATTCCCGCCGTGCTGGGCCCCGATTCTTGCGCCGGTCGATGGGTAGGCTGACGAACTGACGGTGCCAAGGGCTTGGCTGGGACAGGAACGGGGATTGCAGATGCAAGAACAGGCCGTCTTTGCTGCGCCGGGTTGGTGTTGCGCTCCCATGCGGCATCCGCATTGACCGGATCGATGGTTCCGTCCGCTTCTTTCTGGATCCGGCCAGATTTCAGTGCCTTGATAACCGCGACGTGAGAGACAC
>CAIWLA010000118.1 GCA_903913345.1 uncultured Magnetococcales bacterium
GTGACCATTTTGTCCGGGTTGCCCTCGGCGGCGGTGGGTGCCCTGCTCACCTTGTGGCTGTTCAAGGTGGATCTCAGTTTTTATGCCTTTGTGGGGGTGGTCATGCTGGTGGGCATTGTCAAGAAAAATGCCATCATGATGATCGATTTTGCCCAGGAGCTGCAAAAAAATCAGGTGGTTTCCGCCGAGGAGGCGATTGTGCAGGCCTGTCTGATCCGTTTCCGGCCCATCATGATGACCACGATGGCGGCCCTGATGGGCACCCTGCCCATTGCCATCGGGAGCGGGGCGGGGGCCGAGGCCCGGCAACCACTGGGTCTGGCTGTGGTCGGCGGACTGCTCCTCTCCCAGTTTTTGACCTTGTATCTGACCCCGGTGATCTATTTATACCTGGAAAAGGGGCGGAAAGGGGGCCATGACCAGGGATAGGCAAGCGGGGGAAATGGGGTGATTCAGTCAAACAATCTGTTCATCAAAGCCGAACAGGTCGGCCTGTTTTTTTCATGGTGGATTTTCAGGAACCAGGGTTCTATCATGGATCGCACAGAGGGTGGAGCAACGGATACCATCGCGTTGTTTTATGTGTCAACCTTGGAGCAAAAAGATGCGAACCACTGTCACACTGGATGATGCGCTCCTTTCCCAGGCGCAGGATTTGAGTGGATTGGATGATCGAGGCAGACTCCTGAAAGAGGCTTTGCGCGCCCTGATTGAGCGGGAAAGTGCCCGTCGTCTGATCCTGCTCGGTGGTTCGGAACCGAAACTCAAGGAGATCCCCAGACACCGGGATCGGGATGAATGATTCTGGTGGATACCTCGGTCTGGATCGACCATCTGCGTTGCCGTGATCCGATTCTGGCCGGGTTGCTGGAACAAAACCGTGTCACGATTCACTCTTTTGTGATTGGTGAGCTGGCGTGTGGCAATCTCCAGAACCGCCAGAGGCTCCTTTCGCTCCTCTCTTTTTTGCCGAGATGCACACCAGCAACCCATGAGGAAACCCTGTTTTTCATCGACCGACATCGACTGATGGGGCAGGGTATCGGTTATATGGATGTCTGCTTGCTGGCAGCGGCATCGCTCAATCGGGTACAACTCTCGTGACCAGTCCATCCAGATTGGATTTTTGCACCTCCTGGATGGCCGCAGACATTCCCCTGGCCTGAGACTCGTCAAAGCCGGAGGCCTTGAGGGTTTCCACACATTTCAGCGTGTCGAAACGGCAGACTTGGCGGTCTCCCAAGAGAGAATGAATGACGGACAGGTGGAGTATATCACGGAATCGGGTGCCGTTGAGGAAAAATTTGGGCACATGATCCGTGTTCATGACGATCAGGATCTCTTCTGGCTTGCGTAAATTGGAAAAAAATGGCAAAAGAGTGGTTGGGGAATGGGGATGCTGCCCGTGCAACAGGGTACTGGATGGCACCGTTCCTTCATTCAGGGAGCCGTTTTGAGTGGCCAGGACATTGTATCAAGAAGAAAATGTGTGGCCAGAGCGTCTGGAGAGGTTGCCCAGTCTGCGTCTGACCGTGCCGTTGGCCCGTCTGCGGGAGATCGGTTCCGTGGTGGAGAGTTCCCGCCATCTGGCGCGGCAGATGGCCTTGCAGGTGGATTTCAAACAGCCGGGTCTGGTCGTGGAACTCGGTCCCGGACGGGGGGCCATCACCCGCGAGTTGTTCAAACGGGTTGCCAACCGCAAGCAACTGCTGTTGATCGAGGTGGGGGGTGAGTTCATTCCCGATCTGCGGCGGCAGTTTCAGGGGGTCAGCGTGGTCCACGATTCAGCCGAATGGCTGGTCAAACATATCCGGGGGCGGCGGGTGGCGGCGGTGGTCTCCTCGTTGCCGTTGCGCTCCCTGCCGGAGAAGGTGGTCCATCGCATCGGCGTGGCCTTGCAGCATGTGATGGATCCCCACACCCGCTATATCCAGTTCACCTATGATTTGCGTCCCGCCCGTTCGGTCTATTTTGCCGATGTGGGCATGGACAAGCACCACAGCGGGATCGTCTGGCGCAACATGCCCCCCGCACGGGTCGACTCCTTTTGTCTGGCAGAAGGGGAGGAGAGGGGCCGCGTGGCGCAGGTCATCCGTACAGCGTCTGTTCTGCCGGGTCAAAGCCGGTTATTTGCACGGTGATCAACTGCCCCGGTTGACTCTCTGGCGGGGCCGACAGCCGCACGGGGAGGAAACCGGCGGTCTTGCCCCTGGCCATGCCGTTCTCCAGGGTCTCCACCAGCACCGTCTCGGTGCGGCCGAGCCAGTGCTGGGCCGTTTTGGCCAACCGGATGGCCCCCTGCTGACGGAGCTGCTCGGACCGTCGTTTGGCCTCCCGCGGGGCCACCCGAAAACGGCCCGGTATGGCGGAGGCCGGGGTGCCCGGACGGTCGGAATAGCGAAAGACATGCAGAAAGGTGATCTCCGCCTCTTCAACCAATTCCATGGTCTTCTGAAAGGCCTGGGTCGTCTCGGTCGGAAACCCGACGATCAGATCCGCCCCCAGCACCATTTCCGGGCGGAGGCGGCGCAACTGTTTTAATTGCGCCAGCACCCATTGCCGACCATATCCCCGTCCCATCCGTTTGAGAATCCGGTCATCCCCCGATTGCATGGACAGATGCAGATAGGGGCAGAGGGTGGTCGGGTCGGCAAATTGTTGAATCAATGTCTCATCCAGATCGATGGGGTCCAGGGAGGAGAGGCGCAGGCGGGTTCCCTCCATCCGGGGCACCAATTGGGCCACCAGTTGTGCCAGCGTCCCCGGTGGGGTGCGGTCGCGGCCATAGGCACCCAGGTTGATCCCGGTCAGGACAATTTCCCGATAGCCCGATGCCCGATACTGGGCCGCCTGGGCCTGGACATACTCTTCGGAGAGGGAGCGACTGGGGCCGCGCAGGGCAGGAATGGTGCAGAAGGTGCAGCGGCTGTCACAGCCATCCTGGACCTGCAAAAAGGCCCGGCTGCGGTCCGCAAAGGTATCGACCAGGGCCACGGCATCCCGTGGGGGCCGGTCGGTCACGGCCTCGACGCACCGCACCTGCCGGGTGGTGGGCAGTTGGATGAGGTGGTCCCAGAGCCGCTCTTTTTCGCCGGTGCCGACCACCAGCGTAACCCCCGGCATTTGCTCCAGTTGGGCCGCGTTGCCCTGGGCATAGCAGCCGGTGATGATCAGTTGGAGGGGGGGATTGTCTGGTGTGCGATCCCGCAAAACGCGGCGAATCAACTTGCGGACCTGTCGATCACTTTCCTCGGTGACCGAACACGTGTTAATAATGATAATGTCGGGGGTGCCGTCCGGGGGGGTGGGCAAAAAACCGTGGGCGGCCCCTGTCTGGGAGAGGCGTTCCGTCTCCACCTGGTTGACCCGGCAGCCCATGGTCAAAACGGTAAAATAGCGGGCGGGAGAGATGGCATGACCAGTGATTTTCATAACCTGTTTTCCCCCTCCATCAAGGGTTTTCTGGATGAGTTGGACCGTTTGATCGGGCCGTTGTTCCTGGTGGGTGGTACAGTACGCAACATGTTGCAGAACAAGGCATTATCCAATGAGTTGACGGTCCTGGTGCCGCGTCCGTTGGCCGAATGCCACCATCGTTTGTTGGAGGGGGGATACCCCATGGTGACCCGTGGCACCAAGCGGCACGAGGTCTGGACCAGTGGTCACAGCAGTCTGCTCCTTCCTTTGCCCACGGCGGACGAGCCGGAGGAGGGGGCGGAGGGGGCGGAACCAGAGGAGGAGGGTTCGGTTCCGGGTGGCACCGCCCATATTTCCCATGTAGAGATTACCACCTTTCGCCACCGACTGGAATATCCGCCGACGGTGGAGGAAGATCTACTCCATCGGGACTTGACCGTCAATGCCATGGCCTTTGTCTGGCCGGATGGTCCGGTGGTGGATCCCTTCCAGGGGCAGGCGGATTTGGCCAACCGACGGATTCGGTTTGTCCGGGGCAGTTCCACCCTGGAGGATGATCCGTTGCGTGCCCTTCGTTTTTTCCGGTTTTTGCTCCAACTGGAGGGTGTTCCCGACGAGGCGGACCTGCGCGCGTCGGAGGAGGCCCAGATGGATATGATCCCCAAGAAAAAGTTGCGGGCGGAGTTGGATCGGTTGTTTTCCCTGCCCTTTTCGGGGTCTGCCTGTCGTCCGATGGTGCAGCGTTTTTTTTATTCCCCGTTGGCGCAAGAGATCTTTTCCGATATGGTCACGCCGCCCATTTGCAAGGCGGGGGAGACGCCGGCCCATCGGTGTCAACGGGCGATTGACCTGATGCTGGCCCTGACGGAACCCGACCCGGATGAGGGGGTTCCTTTGCATGATTTGCGTTGGGCGGCCATGTGTTATGCCATGGGGGAGTTGAACTGCATTGCCCAGGAAAAGGGCCACACCCGTTCCACCCTGCATGGCTTGTCCACGGGCAAGATTCAGGACATTCTCAAAAAATTTCGTTTTCCCCAGCGACGCCAGCAGCAGATATTGAGCATACTGCAACACATGGACACCCCTCTCACCCCGGCGGATCGCACCCTGTCGCGGATGATGGAAAACGATCTGCCGTTGCCGGGGTTGTTTCGTCTGGTCCATGCCCATCAGGTAGTCACTCGGCGGGGATCGGGCAAAGCGGGCGAGGTGGCGTTTCCAGCACTGGACGGTCAACTGGCCAAGGTTTTGGCCCGCTGTCGGACCTTGCACCGGGCCAGACATCGGCCCAAGCCCCATGATCTGGCCATCTCCGGGGGAGAGATTCTGGATCTGGTCCGTCAGCCGCCGGGGGCCTGGGTGGGGGAGTTGCTGACCGAGTTGCTGGAGTGGATCGGGCAGGATCCGGCCCGCAATCAGCGCGCCCGGCTGTACGAACGGGTGCGGGAGTGGGTTGCCCAGGGGCGGGGGGGTTAAGGGGTGGTGTTCCGGGTCGCGGTGTTTTACGCCAAACGCCCCTCCAGCAACAGCAACTCTCCTCGGCGGCGTTCGTAGCCCATCTCATCGATGAGGGTTTTGGCCTGTTGATGGGCCGTTTCTGCATCGACTGGCCGCCCTTCATCCAGGGCGATCCACCCTTCCAGCAGGTGGCATTCCGACAAGTATAGCCGCATTTCTCCCCGTTCGGCGATTTCCACCGACAAGGCGGTCGAAGTGCTGGATTTTATCGGTTATCTGGAAATGAAAGCGGAACAGAGACAACCGCATGGCCAGGAACGCTCCATGACAACACAGGTCTTTCTCGACCGTTTCGCGGGAGCCATTCCAGACTTCCCGGATATGGAGGAGGAGGGACCACTCCAGGAACGGGATCCATTGTGATAACACACGGGAGTTTTCCCGGATTCCCGGATTGCAAATCGAGGACTGGCATCGGCCATTTTTTCCTGGCTGATGGGCGACCGGTATAGGCAGATCCCGGCGAATCAGGGCATGGGCAAACCGGTCCGGTGGAATGGCAGGAATGTCGCTGGTGTCTATCTGGTCGTCCGTCATGGATTCCAGTGCCAGCCAGTCGGTCTCAGAAGTGGGCGCAACAGGTTGCTCTTTCATGGGCGTACCGACCATCAGTGCCACTTCATGAGTATGGCCAATGTACTGAATCCGGCCATCATGAGACCGCCAAGACGGATGATGATGCGATATTCCATTTCACGCATGTCGGATTCAAGCTGCGTCATGTCTGCCTTGGTGGCCAGTTCTTGAAACCGGGTGTTCAAAACCTCCTGAGCAGACATGGCGGCACCTCCTGCAATCAGTGCGGGAAGAAGGCTTTGATGATGAGGGTAATGATGCCGCCCAGACAAACCGCCATACCCCACTTGAGTGGGGCGATTTCTGCGGTTATTTCCAGCTTGAGTTCACGCAAGTCCCTTTTGGTCGCCAGTTCTTGCAACTGGGCATCCTGGACCTCTCGGAATGCCTCAGAAAAGGCCTCGGCCTGCCTCTCGTCCACCCCCGCGTCCCGGAGTCGGCGAACAAACTTGAGCGTGTCGAATGCAACGGTGGCCGCCATGGCGATCTCCCTGGTTGTGGAAGTGGACCTGCAAGGCAAATCCTATCACACCATGGAGCGATAATCACCTCCTTTTTCCGCGCTCAATCCCCCGACATCCCCCACGCCCGCCACCCGGTGTGCATCGGAAAATAGAGTCCCAGGCGAATGGGATGGTCCGATACCCGCTGCATCAACAGCCCATAACGGGCCATCTGCTCCTGATACCGCACCCGCTCATTGTCCAGAAACCCATCCAGATCCATCCCCTGATGCCAACTGGTCTTGAAATCAATAATCCAGCGCACCCCCTCCCGATCGATGAAGGTCCGATCCAGGACCAGCCGCCGAGGCTGGCCATGGATCAAACCCGTCAAGGCCAACTCGGAGGCGGGCATCTCATGCCGGTCGTTGTCCAGGATCCACCGCCCCCGCTCATCGGTCACCGTGTTCAACAGGGCACTGCGGACCATCCCGACCGCCCGCTCCTCCTGCTCCGAGGGGAGTCCCAGCCGGTCCAGATGGGCGGCAAAGGCGGGTTGACGGGCCTCGATCCGCTGCGGCGTCCAGTGTGCCAACCCCTCACGGGTGAGGGTATGCAAAAAACGATGGACAACAATCCCCACCAGCCGGACCGTCTCCCCGGCCCATTCAAATTCCACCGGCTCCTCCTCCACCGCCCGTGCCTCGGCCTGTGCCCGGAACGGGGGCGGCGGGGGCGGGGGCGACCAGTCGAGGGCCAGACGCCGCAACCCCACGCTTCCCGCCGCCTCGACGGCCAGCGGGTCGGCCACCAGGGAGAGGGTCGGGGCAAACCGGTCGGCCACCTGCGGCCAGAGCAGATGGAGAAAAGAACGGGCAGGGGGCGGACTCTCCGCCTCCTTGACATGGCCCAACAGATGCAGTTGCTGCCGGGCACGGGTGGCCGCCACATAGAGCAATCGCCCCGCCTCGAAGCCCCCCTTTCTGGTCTCGATATGCCGAATATAGGCATGAATGGGATCCTCCTGCTCCTGGTCCACCCGCTTGAGCGGTCCCAGAATCAGCCCGGCAGAATGGGTCATCCAGGAGAGGAGCGGTTTGTCCTCGCTCCGGGGGATCCGCCCCAGACCGGGCAGGATCACCGTGTCAAACTCCAACCCCTTGGCCTTGTGGATGGTCATGACCAGCAGACGGTCATCGGCCTCCTGATCCACCCCCGCATAGAGGGCAGCCACCCGGTCGGCAAAACCGGGCAGATCGGGCAGATCGCCCCCCCGCTCGGTGGTGGCCAACAGATCGAAAAACTGGCGGGCATCGGTCAATCCCTGCACCTGCGGCACCGTGGCCGGTCCCCCCAACGCCTGCCAGGTATGCTCGACCCAGAAAGAGAGGGGACGGATTCCCGGAAAGGCTTGCGAACGGCGACGCTGCCGAATGGCCTCGGCCAGGACCGCCACCACCCGGTTGAGACGCCATTGGCCCTCCTCGCTCAACAGGGCGATCGCCTTCGGGGCGGAGAGGGCCTCCCACAGGGTGATCGGTGGCGGGTCCGCCTCCGGGGCCTCCCCCTCGGTGCCGGGGGACCATTGGGCCAGTTTGGTCAAATCGTCCAGGGACAGCCCGCACCAGGGTGCCCGCAGAATGGCCAGCCAGGCGATCCGGTCCGCCGGATAGAGCAGGGCACGGGTCAACGACAGGAGATCCTGGATCACCATCGAATGGGCCAGCGACTCCAGATCAATCCCCTGATACCGCAAACCGGCCTGGGTCAGGGCGGGGAGAATCGATTGCAGATGGGCGCGGGAACGGACCAGGATGGCCGTCTTCTGGTTGGCCGCGAGAGAGTGCCGGGCCAGATCGACCACCCGTGCGGCCTCCGCCTGGGGGTCGTCGGTCAGAAAGGGATGGACCGTGACGGCGGTCTCTTCCGAGGCCGGTCGAAAGGGGACCGAGGGATGAAAACGGACCGCCCCCTCTTCCATGTGGTCGGTGGCGGGCAGAATGGTCGGAAAGGTGCCGTTGATCCAGGCCACCAGGGCCGCTTGCGAACGAAAATTGACCGTCAGGGTCAACGGGGTGAGGGGAATGCGGCCAATGCCCTCCCGCTGGGCCTGGAGAAACAGCCCCACCTCCGCCTCGCGAAACCGATAGATGGACTGCATGGGATCCCCCACCACAAACAGGGTGCGCCCATCCTGGCCGCTCCAGCCGGCGGTCAACCGCTCCAGGAGGCGATATTGCCCCTGGGAGGTGTCCTGAAATTCGTCCACCAGGAGATGCCGGATCTGATAATCCAGCTTCATGGCCAGGGGGGTCGGGGTATCGGGTTCGCCCAGGGCCTCCTCGGCACTCAAGGCCATCTCGGCAAAGTCCACCTGCCCCACGGCCTGAAATCGCAGACGCAACTGGGCCACTGCCATGGGCAACAACTGTAAAAGGGCGTGCAGGATGGCCCACTGGGCCTCGGTATAACGGGGCGGCGGCAGGAGACGTATCCCGGCCAGGGCCTCCTGCAATCCCGGACGCTGGGCCAAAAACCGGCACAGTTCGAGGACGCAGGATTTCATCTCCGTGAAGAGTGCCTTTTCCGCCGCCGATCGACCCTGACTGGCTGGTGGGAAACCGTTGATGACATTGACCATCTTGCGCCAGGTGCCCCCCTTGGTCAGCAGGCAATCCACAATGGCCAACCAGTGGGGATGATCCTCCGGGGTGGTGCCGGGAAAGGGGTGGTCGGCCTGGAA
>CAIWLA010000119.1 GCA_903913345.1 uncultured Magnetococcales bacterium
CCACATCCAGAAAGTTGGCCGGTTTGGCCCCCTTGAGTTGGATAATATCCATGGTGGCCATGGCCAAACCCGCCCCGTTCACCATGCAGCCGATGGAACCATCCAGCGCAATATAATTGAGGCCGTATTTGGAGGCTTCTATCTCCTTGGGATCCTCCTCGTTGAGATCCCGCAGATCGGCGATATCCTTGTGACGAAACAGGGCGTTGTCGTCAAAGTTCATCTTGGCATCCAATGCCATGATATCGCCATCCTTGGTGACCACCAGGGGATTGATCTCCACCAGGGAGGCATCCGAACCGACAAAGGCGTTGTAGAGTGACGTCATGAAACCGACCGCCTTGTTCACCTGCTTGTCCACCAACCCCAGACCAAAGGCCAGATTGCGTGCCTGGAATCCGGTAAAACCGGTCACCGGATCGATGGCTTCCTTGAGAATTTTCTCTGGAGAACGGGCGGCGACCTCCTCGATCTCCATCCCCCCCTCGGTGGAGGCCATCATGGTGATGCGACCATTGGCCCGGTCAATGACCATGCCCAGGTATAACTCCCGCGCAATGTCACACCCTTCCTCAATGTAAATCCGTTTGACTTCCTTGCCTTTTGGACCGGTCTGCTTGGTGATCAGGGTCATCCCCAGAATGCGCTTGGCCTCCTCTCGCACCCCTTCAAGGCTCTTGACCACCTTGACCCCACCCCCTTTGCCGCGTCCCCCCGCATGGATCTGGGCCTTGACGACATAGACAGCACAATTCAGTTGTTTGGCCGCTTCTTCCGCTTCGGCCAGGGTGAAGGCCACCTGTCCACGGGGCACCTTGACCCCATAGCGGGCTATGATTTGTTTGGCTTGGTATTCGTGAATATTCATAAGAGGTTCCCGTTCGCTCCAACGTTATCCATTCCTGTCCGAACCCGTTCCCAGGGAGATTCCGAAAACAGATGCCCATGAGACTGGTCGGAATCATAAGGGAATGGTCTCCAATAGTCCATGCCTGACATAGCAACGGACTATGTCGATGTGTCACTTTTTCCGTAAGAGGGCAACAGACGGGGGGCCGTGCGGTGCTGTTCAGGGTCCACCCCATCCAATTCTTCCATGAAAGCCTCCAGATGCGACACCCCTGGACGGCTTCCCTCGCCAATGGATCGCGCAAAGTGTGCCGCACCCTTCCCGGCCCGCAGACCAAACACCAAAATTTCCAGCAGGGCATTCCCCATCAAGCGGTTGTCCCCATGGACCCCACCCGTGACCTCTCCGGCGGCAAACAGGCCGGGCATATCCGTCCCCCCATCCGCCTGAATGACAATACCGCCGTTCTGGTAATGGATGGTGGGATAGGTCAAGACGGGGGCATTGCGCAAATCAATCCCCTTCCGCAAAAATTCACGAAACCGCCCCGGAAATTCCCGCTCGATGGTGCCTCGACCATGCAACAGATCAATCAGGGGAATATCCAACCAGACCCCCACCCGACCGCTTGGCGTGGTCACGCCGTTGCCCAACTCCGTACACTCCCGAATGATCGCCGCCGAAGTGACATCCCGTGGTTCCAGACCAAAGACAAACTCATCCCCATGACGATTCAGCAGTTGCGCCCCCCAACCCCGAAATTTTTCCGTGATCAACAAGCCGAGCTTGCTCTCCGGGTAGGCAATACCAGTGGGATGATACTGGCAATAACGCAAATCCCGCAATGGCACCCCGGCCCGATAGGCCATGACCAGACCATCTGCGGTGGCCCCATAATGGTTGGAGGTCGGAAATTTCTTGAAATGCAGACGACCAAACCCACCCGTGGCCATCACCACCGCCTTGGCATGGACCACCACCGTGCCTGGCACCCGATCCCCCCCCACCAGGTGCTCCAAAACCGCCCCGACGGCACGACCATTCTCATCGGTCAGGAGTTCCACGGCGGGCATGAAATTTAAAACTTTAATATTTTTAAAGGTTTCCGCATGGTCGCGTATCACCCGCATCAATTCCAGCCCGGTGACATCCCCGGCGGCATGCAATCGTCTCCGGGAAGTCCCGCCGCCATGGCGAACCTTCATCCGCCCCGTGGGATATTTGTCAAAGAGCATGCCCAGATCTTCCAACCAGCGCAACACCCGCGCCCCATCCATGACCAGGGCTTCGACCAGATCGGGATCGTTGGTAAAATGGCCTCCTCCCATGGTATCCAGGTAGTGCTGGACCGGCGAATCGGCCTCCTGATCCGCCACCTGGATCCCCCCCTCCGCCATGTTGGTATTGGAGTCGCCATGCCGCAACTTGGTGGCGATCAACACCTGCGCCCCCGTCTCGGCCGCCGCAATGGCCGCCGTTGTCCCCGCCCCGCCGCCTCCAATGATCAGAACATCCGTACTGTAATCCGGTGGTTGGCCACCAGAAGGCCGTGCGGGCAGGACAGACTCGGAGGAGACCGACCGCGACAGGGCAAAACGCTGGGCCACAGAGGGTCGCGGCCAGGACTCCAACAGATCGGCCAACTCGCAGGGCACCCACTGACCCTTGTTGGGGCCGACCGCCAGCGGACGACAACTGTCCGCACGATAGTCGGGATGGAACTCCTCCAACCAGGCACGCCGATCCGACAGGGAGAGAGAGGGATAGCTCTCTCCCCGACGCCAAGCCGCCAGGCGATCTTCCCGGGTCTTGACCACCCACCGGGCGGATTCGCGCATGGCCTCTGGAAATATTTTTAATTCATTGAGAAACATGTCAAATCAAGGTGCGATCTTCTGGAAGCCAGGTGCCGGGCGGGGCATCATCCGGTTCTCGCTCACGGCGTTGATAGAGGGCCTGGAATTCAACGGGATCCAGGCGACGCACCCTCCGAAAAAGGGCACGATAATAGCCACTGGCCAATTTTTCCACTGCCTTGGTCAAATGTTCGGCGGGGGCATCCCGGAACCGGCCATAAAACCGTCTGGCGGCCAGGGCCGCATTGGGTTGGGAAATGCTGGAGGGACAACGCAAGACACACGCCTGACACTGCACACAGGTGAAAGAGGCCTGAGCCGCACCGCGCAAGTCGCCCCGCTTGATCATGCCGACATAGGCCATGACATCGATGCCAACCGGGCAGAGGCGGGTACACTCCCCACACATGATGCAATGGTTGACCTCCGGGTAGAGGTTCAACACATGGTATTCCGGGCTGTCACCCACCGCCAATGTCAATTGGTGGGTGGCCTTTTTTTGCGGGATATAGGGCAGGGATAAAATTTCCATCCCATCCCGCACCTCGTCCTGGCAGAGGAGACCGGCGATCAAGGCATGGGAATCCGGCAGTCGATACAACACGGTACAGGCCCCACACACCCCGCCACGACAGCCAACACCCCGCACAAACTGCCGATCCGCCTCTTCCAGGGCCGCCAACAGGGTTCGACCCGGCGATACCCGATAGGGGATCCCATCAAAGCCAATGGTGATCAGAGGAGAAGGGGTGACGGACATGGTCCCTCATCGTGTTGCAAACGGTGACCCTTTGGTCGGCCCCTGGGGACCATGACGGTCCCCAGGGGCGATGTTCGGTACGGTCAGATGGATGCCACGATGGCATTCAGCGTGGGGCTGGAACGCATGGCAACCGCCACTTTGGCCGGATCGGTGTGGTAATAACCACCCAGATCGATCGATTTGCCATTCAGTGCCTGCAACTCTCCTATAATCTTGGCTTCATTGCTCTGCAATTGCTGGGCGATGGGGGTGAAATGCCGTTTCAACTCGGCATCATCATCCTGTGCGGCCAAGGCTTGCGCCCAATACAGGGTGATATAAAAATGGCTGCCCCGGTTGTCCAACTCACCCACATCGCGACCCGGCGACTGGTTGTTGTCCAACAAAAGCCCGGTCGCCTGATCCAAGGCCTTGGCCAGGACGGCCGCCCGCTTGTTCGTGCGCACCTCACTGAGATGTTCCAGCGAGGCCGCCAGGGCACAAAATTCACCCAGTGAGTCCCACCGCAGATGACCCTCCTCGACAAACTGTTGCACATGCTTGGGAGCCGAACCGCCCGCGCCGGTCTCGAACAGCCCACCCCCATTCATGAGGGGGACAATCGAGAGCATTTTGGCACTCGTACCCACCTCCAGAATGGGGAAGAGATCCGTCAGATAATCCCGCAACACATTCCCGGTGACGGAGACGGTATCCTGGCTGTCCTTCATCCGTTGCAGCGAAAAACGGCATGCCTCCACGGGAGACATGATCTGGATATCCAGACCCGTGGTATCGTGATCCTTGAGGTACCGCCGCACCTTCTGGATCAGCTCCGCATCGTGGGGCCGATTTTCATCCAACCAGAAAACGGTCGGAGAACCCGTGGCCCGTGCCCGATTGACGGCCAGCTTGACCCAATCCTGGATGGGCGCATCCTTGGCCTGACACAAACGCCAAATATCGCCCGCCTCCACCTCATGGGAGAGCAGTGTCTGGCCCTGCGCATCCACCACGCGGACCGTTCCATCCTCAGGCACCTTGAAGGTCTGGTTGTGTGAACCATACTCCTCTGCCTTTTGCGCCATCAGGCCCACATTGGGTACGCTGCCCATGGTTGCGGGATTGAAGGCACCGTTTCTTTTGCAAAATTCCACGGTCGCATCATACACACCCGCATAGCTGCTGTCCGGGATCACCGCCTTGACATCCCGCGCCTTGCCATCCGCTCCCCACCCCTTGCCGCCGCCCCGAATCATGGCGGGCATGGAGGCATCAATGATAATATCGCTGGGCAC